>JAYSSW010001014.1:0-5786 GCA_043720335.1 Planctomycetia bacterium | reverse complement strand
CGCGCGGACCGGGCGCCACGCGACGACGTTGTTGATCCCGCGTGGAGTCGCGCCCGCGCTCGCCGTAGGCGACCGGCTAAACGGTCGTCCGCGAAATCCGCAATCGACCTTGCTGAACGATGCCACGACAATCGCCGTCGTGAATCGCACGGCAAGGGAGGTTGATCGAAACAGGCGTCGCTACGATAGGCACATCGGGCACAACACGCAGGGTTTGACGCCACTTCACCACCAGGGCCATCGACATGCCGTTCGCGAACCAGGTTGCGGTCGTCACGGGAGCATCGAGCGGGATCGGCCGGGAGCTGGCCAAGGCGCTGGCGGCGCGGGGCTGCGCCGTCGGCCTGCTGGCGCGCCGGCGCGACAAGCTCGAAGCCTTGGCCAAGGAGATCGAAGCCGCCGGGGGACGCGCCGCCGTCGCCGTCGCCAACGTCGCCGAGCGCCATGAAACCGTCGCCGCGATCCACCAGCTGCGCGACGCGCTCGGCCCGGTCGATCTGCTCATCGCCAACTCGGGCGTCGGCCTGCCGACCGAACTGGAGCCGATGAACATGGACGAGGTCGACAACATGATCCGCGTCAACTTCCTCGGCGTCGTCTACGCCATCGAGGCGGTGCTGCCGGACATGCTGAAGCGGGGCAAGGGACACCTCAGCGCGGTGTCGAGCCTGGCCAGCTACAAGGGGATGCCGGGCGAGTCGGGCTACTGCTCCAGCAAGGCGGCGGTCAACACCTACCTGGAGGGCCTGCGCATCCAGCTTCGCAGCCGGGGGATCGCCGTCACCACGATCTGCCCCGGCTTCATCCGCACGCCGATGACCGACGCCCACCCGTTCAAGATGCCGTTCCTGATGGACGCCGACCGCGCCGCCCAGTTGATCTTGAGAGCGCTGGACCGCAAGAAGAAGGTCTACAACTTCCCGTGGCAGACCTACTGGCTGATGAAGCTGACGCAGTGGCTGCCCGACTGGGTCGTCGCCCGCGCCCTCGCCGGCTACACCGGCGACCGCCCGCACCCCAAGTGAATCGTTCGGATCGCGTTGTCGCGAGTTGAAATTCCACCAGCCCGCTGACGCAGGCCGTTCGCCTGAAAGTAAAGATGGATCGATCCATCGAGAGAACATCCAACGCATCTTTTTTTCACGTTCAGGCGAACGGCCTGCGTAAGCGGGCTGGTGGAACCTCGCGAAATCAGAATCGATTTCGCCTCGCCCTCCCTGTATCTCCTCCCTCCCCCCTTTCGGACCAAGCCATGCCTGCCTACGCCGCGACCCTGTCCGACATCCTCGACGCCGCGACGCGGATCGCGCCGTGGGCGCACCGCACGCCGGTGATGACGTGCAGCACGCTCGACGCGCTCGCCGGGCGCCGACTGTTCTTCAAGTGCGAGCAGTGGCAGAAGGTCGGCGCCTTCAAGTTCCGCGGCGCCTGCAACGCCGTGATGCGCCTCAGTGACACGGAAGCTGCGCGCGGCGTCGTCACGCACAGCTCCGGCAACCACGCCCAGGCCCTCGCCCTCGCCGCCAGGCTGCGCGGCGTCGTCGCCCACATCGTCATGCCCAGCAACGCCTCGCCGGTGAAGCGGCGCGCGGTCGAAGGCTACGGCGCCACCGTCGTCGAGTGCGAGCCGACCCTGGCCGCCCGCGAAACCACGACCGCCCAGGTGCAGGCGGCGACCGGCGCGACGCTGATCCCGCCGTACAACCACGCCGACGTGATCGCCGGCCAGGGGACCGCCGCCCTGGAACTGATCGAGCAGGCGCCCGGCCTCGACGTCATCGTCGCGCCGGTCGGCGGCGGCGGGCTGCTGGCGGGGACCGCGCTCGCCGCCAAGGGACGCGACGCGAATCTCCGCGTCGTCGCCGCCGAACCGCTTGGCGCCGACGACGCGGCCCGCTCGAAGGCGAAGGGCGAGCTGGTGCCGCAGACCGGTGCGAAGACCATCGCCGACGGCCTGCTCACCAGCATGGGCGACCTGACCTGGCCCGTGCTGCGCGACCTGGTCGAGTCGGTCGTCACGGTTCGCGAGGACGATATTATCACCGCGATGCGGCTGCTGTGGGAACGCGCGAAGCTCCTCGTCGAGCCGAGCAGCGCCGTCGCCCTGGCCGCCGTGCTGTCGCCGAGCTTCCCGAAGGACGCGCAGCGCGTCGGCGTCATCCTCAGCGGCGGCAACGTCAGCCTCGACCACCTGCCGTGGTGACGGTGAAAGCGTCCTTCGCGCACCACGAACGAGACGTTCCTCGCCCCCACTAACCCTGAGCGCAAGCGAGGGGATCGCAAGGAGCCGGGTTGGCGAGAATGATTGTCCGGCGAGTCAACCAGCGATCCCCTCGCTCGCGCTCAGGGTTAGTGGAGGGCTGCTGTTGAATCTCATCCCTGACCGAGTGACACACCATCGACAGATCTTCAACACGGAGCACGCATCGTGAAAATCTTCCTCATCGTCCTTGGCACGCTCGGCGGCGTCTACGCGCTGGCGGGTTTCGTCCTGCTCGCCCGGAACTTGCTGGAGGTGCGCACCGACACGGCGGCCGGGGCGTCGATCACCGCCGCCAGCGTCGTGCCGGTGTGCCTGGGGCTGATCGTCTGCGTCGTCTGCTTCCAACGAGCGTTCCGCAAGCCGTAGCCGCCCGCATGTGAACGGGTTACGCGTCGTCGGCGTTCGTAACATGGCTGCATGAAGCCGCGCATCCAGTTCGTTCATGCCGCGATCGTCTTTCCCGACGCGGTTCTCTTCGATGGCGAAGTCACGGTCGCTGACGGGCGCATCGTCAGCTGCGGCCCGTTCACCGGCGTCGATCCGCATGCGGAGATTGTCGACCTCGGTGGCGCGTATCTCGCTCCGGGGTTCGTCGATCTGCATGTGCATGGCGGCGCCAACCACGACTTCATGGACGGCACCGACGAGGCGTTCCGCGCCGTCTGCGCCGCCCACGCCCGCCACGGCACGACCAGCCTGACGCCAACCACGACCGTCGCCCGGCACCAACAGCATCTCAGGTTCCTCAACGTGTGCCGACGCTTGCAGCACCAGCCGACCGGCGGCGCGCGGATTCTCGGGGCCCACTTCTACGGGCCGTACTTCGCGGAGGAAGCGAAGGGCTGCCATCCCGGCGATTCGGTGCGCCCGCCGCTCGCCGACGAATATCGCATCTACCTCGACTACGGCTGCATCAACCGCGCCACGGTCGCCCCGGAGCTGCCCGGCGCGGAGGCGTTCGCGCGCGAATGCCAGCGGCGCGGCGTCGGCGTCAACGCCGGCCACTCCCACGCCACCTTCGGGAAGATCGAAGCTTCGCGACGCTGGGGCGTCAGCCACGTCGACCATCTCTTCTGCGCCATGTCCGACCGTGCCCGACTGCGCGTCGAACAAACCTTCCCGATGCGCGGCGGGCTGATGGAAGCGACGCTGTTCTTCGACGACCTGACGACGGAAGTCATCGCCGACGGCAAGCACCTGACGCGCGACCTGCTGCTGCTGGCGTACAAGTGCAAAGGCCCCGACCGGCTCGCCCTGGTGACCGACGCCAACCGCGCCCTCGACATGCCCGACGGGCCGTACCTGTTCGGCCCGCGCGACGGCGGCGAGCCGATCGTCCGGCGCGACGGCGTCGGCGTCATGCCCGACGGCAAGTCGCTGGCGTCCGGCGTCGTCGGCCTCGACGAGTGCGTGCGCGTCTTCCACCGCCTGACCGCCGCGCCGCTGCACGAGGTGATCCGCATGGCGTCGCTGACCCCCGCGCGCATCGCCGGCTTCGCCGACGAGCTTGGCAGCATCGCCGTCGGCAAGCGCGCGGACCTGGTGGTGCTCGATGCGCCGTTACGGGTGCGGCGCGTTTATGTCGGCGGCGAAGCCGTCATATAGCCCCCGGCTTGCCGGGGGTGAGGCCCCATGCCACGTCGGCGACGATGACATCACATCCGCGACCGCGCAGCGGAGAGGGGGTACCGCCATTCCTCGCTGCGCATCGGCAGCCCCGACACGGCACGACAAAATGGCATCGCCGCGTGGTTTTCCTCGCTCGCGCTTCGGGCTCGGGCGAACGTGAGGCAGGGGCGATTCATAGTGCCCTCGGCTTGCCGGGGGTGCGGCGTAATTCAACGCCGGCTGCATCGGACGCGATCGTTCGCCCGCTTCGGTGCGAGATTATTTTCGTTGCGCCGACATGAGATCGTACCGCACCCCCGGCAAGCCGGGGGCTAAATGGGCTTCGCCACCGGCAGCAGCAGCGTGAACTGCGTTCCCTTGCCCAGCTCGCTCTGCACGCTGATGCTGCCGTGGTGCGCTTCGACGATGCGTTTCGTCGTCGGCAGGCCCAGGCCGGTGCCGCCCGGCGTCGTCGAGAAGAACGGCTCGAACATCCGCGCCAGCGTCTCCGGCTTCATCCCCTTGCCCGTGTCGATGACGTGCAGCGCCACTTGATCGCCCACCGGCGCCGCCTGCAAAATCAGCTCGCCGCCGTCCGGCATCGCCTGCTCCGCGTTCAGCATCAGGTTCAGCAGCACCTGCTGGAACATCTCCTTGTTCAAAGGCACCCGCGGCAGGTCGGGCGACAGGTACGCCTTGATCTCGATGTTCGCCGCCCGCGCCGTCGGCGTGAAGAAGTCGACCATTTCCTCGATCGCTTTGCACAAGTCGCCGGGGCGCAGGTCGAGGTCCGTCATGCGTGCGAAACGCAGGAAGTCGTTCGACAGATCGACGAGCCGCTGGCACTCGCCCTGGAGCTTCTGAAGCCGCGACGACGCCCTGCGTTCGCGCTGGTTCTGCGGGTCCTGGAAGTCCTCGGCCAGCAGTTGCAGGTTCAGGCTGAGCGTGTTGAGGTGGTTCTTGATCTCGTGGATGAAGCCCCCCGCCAGCTCCGCGAGGGCGGCGTAGGCGGTCTCCGAGGGGGCGGGTTTCTGCGACATGGTCGGCCGCCGTTCGCGCGGTTCGTGGGGGCGATGCTGCACGCGGGTTAGTGTAGCACCTGGGTTCACGATGCTCCAACGGGCACGATCCGCGCAGGGGTTGCCGCTGGAACGGCGCGGTGCCAAGCGGGCATGGCAACGGCGATCATCGCGTGGCAGCCTGGCTGGCAACCGAGGTTTCGGAGCCGCCGCCAAACCGCTCTTGCCTCCGGCGCACAAATCGGGGAAGCTGTCGGCTTCATCCCCTTCGTGCGAGGCAGGGAAGCCCATGCGCATCTTCTTCAGTGCCGGCGAGCCGAGCGGCGACGTTCACGGCGGGAACCTCATCCACGCCCTCAACGAGCACCACCCCGGCGTCGAGTGCGTCGGGTTCGGCGGCGACCGCATGGTCGCGGCAGGCGCCAGGCTCATGTACCCGCTGTCGCAGCTCGCCGTCATGGGCGTAACCCGCGTACTCGCAAACGCCCCCGCATTCCTCAGCCTGCTGTCGCAAACCGACCGCCATTTCCGACACCATCGCCCCGACGCCGTCGTGCTGATCGACTATCCCGGCTTCAACTGGTGGGTGGCCCGGCGGGCGCACTTCCACCGCATCCCCGTCTTCTACTTCGTGCCGCCGCAGATCTGGAGCTGGGCGAGCTGGCGTGTCGAGAAGATGCGCCGCTTCGTTGACCATGTGCTGTGCACGCTGCCTTTCGAGCAGCCGTGGTACGCGGAGCGTGGCGTGCAGGCGCAGTACGTCGGCCATCCGTTCTTCGACGAGGTGCCGCGCCAAAGGCTCGACCCCGCGTTCATGCAGATGCAGCAGCAGCGCGGCGGCCCGATCGTCGGCCTGCTGCCCGGCTCGCGCACGCAGGAACTGGAACGCAACCTGA
>JAYSSW010001013.1:0-2738 GCA_043720335.1 Planctomycetia bacterium | reverse complement strand
ACCGATAACGTAACAGCAGCCGCTGGGATCAACACAAACGCCCTGGCCAATATCATTATTGGTAGCGCCACCGAATGCGCGTACCCAACGCTTGCGCTCAGGGTTAGTGGGGCACGGGAACATTTCGTTCCTGACCGCGCAAAGTATCAACAAAACTCGTCGATGCGAGGAAGACCGATGCGACGATGGTTCCTGGCTCTGTTCGCGATGTCAATGGTCGGGACGCTGCGCGCGGACGACATCGATTTCAACCGCGACATTCGGCCGATCCTGTCGGAGAACTGCTTCTTCTGCCACGGGCAAGACAGCACCAAGCGCAAGGCCAACCTGCGGCTCGACGACCGCGCCTCCGCCATCAAAGCGGGCGCCATCGCGCCGAAGGACGTGGCGGGCAGCGAGCTGCTGAAGCGCATCCACACCAGCGACCCGGCCGAGCTGATGCCGCCGGCGAAGTCGAACCGTCGCTTGACCGCCGAGCAGAAGAAGCTGCTGGAGCAGTGGATCCGCGAGGGCGCTCCCTACGCCGAGCACTGGGCGTTCGTCGCGCCGAAGCGTCCGCCGGTGCCGACGGTGAAGCGCGGCGACTGGGTGCGCAACCCGATCGATGCGTTTGTGCTGGCTATGCTCGAGCGCGAGAAGTTCACGCCGTCGCCCGAAGCGGATCGGCCGACGCTGATCCGCCGACTTTCGCTCGACCTGATCGGCCTGCCGCCGACGCCGAAAGAAGTCGATGCTTTCGTCGCTGACACCGATCCCAAGGCCTACGAGAAACTCGTCGACCGCCTGCTCGCCAGCCCGCACTACGGCGAACGGATGGCGCTCCCCTGGCTCGACGCCGCCCGCTACGCCGACTCCAACGGCTTCCAGCAGGACGGCGACACCTGGCAGTGGATCTGGCGCGATTGGGTCGTCCGCGCCCTCAACGACGATCTCCCCTTCGACCAGTTCACCGTTTGGCAGCTCGCCGGCGACCTGCTGCCCAACGCCACCACCGACCAGAAGATCGCCAGCGGCTTCAACCGCAACCACCTCCTCAACGGCGAGGGGGGAGCGATCCCCGAGGAGCAGCGCTGGGTCAACCTGTTCGACCGCGTCGACACCACCACGACCACCTGGCTCGGCCTGACGATGGCGTGCGCCCAGTGCCACGACCACAAGTACGACCCGATCACGATGCGCGACTACTACGGCCTGCTCGACGGCTTCAACCGCGTCCCCGAGTCGGGCACGCCGTCGCGGCAGTCGAACCGCATCCGCGTCGCCGCCCCGTTCCTCGAACTCCCCACCGAGGAGAACGCCACGCGCATCAAGAAGTTCGAGGCCGACATCGCGAAGGCCGACGCCGAGCTGAAGCCGGTCGCCGACCAAGCTTTCACCGACTGGCGCAAGAAGCTCGACGACGGCGCTTCAGCAGAACGCAAAACGCTGCCCGCGCCGCTGGCGAAGATCCTGGAGAAAGCGGCAGCCACGCGCAGCGACGCCGAGAAGAAGTCGCTCGACGCCGACCTGCGCAAAACCTTCGACGAGAAGGTGCGGCCCGGCGTCGTCGGCAAGCTGCCCGCCTTCGCACAACTGGACCGTCTGCGGAAAGCCCTCGCCGAGTACCGGGGCGACCAGATCCCGCGCGTGATGGTGATGAGCGACGCGCAGAAGCGAGAGACGAAGATCCTCGACCGTGGCGAGTACCTGAAGCCGCGCGAGAAGGTCGCGTTCGACACTCCCGCGTTCCTGCCGCCGCTGCCGAAGGACGCCCCGCGCGACCGGCTCGGCTTCGCCCGGTGGCTGATGGCGCCCGAACAGCCCCTCACTTCCCGCGTGCAGGTCAACCGGCTTTGGCAGCACTACTTCGGCGCCGGCATCGTCAAGACCTCCGAGGACTTCGGCGTCCAGGGCGAGTACCCGCTCCACGGCGCCCTGCTCGACTGGCTCGCCGTCGAGTTCCGCGAACGAGGCTGGAGCATGAAGGCGATCAACCGCCTGATCGTCACCAGCGCGACCTACCGCCAGTCGAGCAAGGTGACGGCCGAGCACCGCGCCCGCGACATCGAGAACCGCCTGCACGCCCGCGCCAGCCGCTTCCGCCTGCCGTCGATGCTTTTGCGTGATACCGCGCTGGCGTCGGCGGGGCTGCTTGAGCGCCGCGTCGGCGGAGCGCCGGTCTACCCGTACCAGCCCGACCAGGTGTGGGAAGCGCTCGCCATCACCAAGGAGCGCGACTTCACCTATCCGGCGTCGTCGGGGGCCGACCTGTACCGCCGCAGCCTGTACACGTTCTGGCGCCGCACCGTCAGCCCGGCGAACATGTTCGACACGGCGAACCGCCAGACGTGCCGGGTGCGCCCGTCGATCACCAGCACCCCGCTGCACGCGCTGACGACGCTGAACGACCCAACCTGGGTGGAGGCCGCCCGCGCGCTGGCCCAGCGCAGCATGAAGGCGAACGCGACCCTCGACGACCGGCTCGCCTTCGCGTTCCGCGAAGTCGCCGCGCGTCGCCCTAGCGACAGCGATATGAAGGCGCTGCGCCGCGCGTACGACCGGCAGTCCGCGTTCTACGCCAGCGACGAGAAAGCCGCGAGGGCGCTGCTGAGTGTTGGTGCGAGCAAGCGCGATGAATCGCTGAACGCCGCCGAGCACGCGGCCCTGGCGTCGGTGTGCCTGGCGATCCTCAACCTGGACGAAGCGCTGACACGCGAGTGACAACGAACGCGACGAAAGCCCAGGGCTGCTGCCCTGGG
>JAYSSW010001012.1:0-5795 GCA_043720335.1 Planctomycetia bacterium | reverse complement strand
TTGGACCGGGCAGCCGCTCTGGGCGGTGCGTTATCCGCGCCGCAAGCAGACGGCCGCCGACGCAGACCCGTCACGCGAGGCGTCGCCGTGCGTGGCGTGGGGAGGCCGGATTTTCGTCGCGCCGCTCGACAGCGAGCATCTGCTGTGCCTCGACACGGCGACCGGGCGTGTCGTTTGGGACCAAGACGGCGGCGAGGTGGTCCATCTGCTCGGCGTGTCGGGTGATCGGCTGATTGTCGCTACGAAGCGCGGCCTGGCGGCGCACGCGACGGCGACGGGGCAGTCGCTGTGGACGCAGCCGAGCGACGGCAGGCTGCCGAGCCTGGGGCGCGGACTTGTTGCGGGGGGCTGGGTGTTCTGGCCGACGCAGGACCGCAAGCTGCCGCTCCGCGCGGTGACGCTCGCCGACGGCCAGCAGCAGAAGGCGGCGCGCGGCCAGGGCTTCTTCGCGGAGCCTGACTTCTTCGACGCGACGCAGCTCTCGCCAATCCCCGCAGGCAACATGGCGTTCGGCCAAGGCTGCCTGGCGGTCGCGGGAAGCGATGAGCTGGTCGTCTTCGTGCCTGCCGACAAGATCCCTCCGCCGCCGCCGGGCATGCAAACAGCTCTCGAACAACGCTATCGCGAACTGCGTGTCGCCATCGCTATGGGCAGGCGCGGCGATGCGGACGCGCAAGCCGCGCGACTGCTCGACGCGACGAAGGACACGCCGAACGCGGCGACTTGGCGCGAGCTGCTGGAAGCACGGCTGACGCCGCTCACGGAGCGCGTCGGCGTCCCGCGACCAAGCGTCGCGGTGCAGCCGAAGCCGCGCGAGCCGCGAGCCGAAGCATCGCCGCTTGAGTTGAAGGCGCCCTATGCGCTCGCCTGGCGGCAATCGGCGGAGGTGTGGCTGCCGTGCGGAAACGCCGCCGACAACGTGTTTGCGGTCGATGCCGGGTCGCTGGTGTGCCGCGATCTTGCGGACGGCGCGATTCGCTGGCGTGTGCCATTGCCGTTCACGCCGACCTGGCTGGGCCAGCGCGCCGACCGCGTGTTCGTCGGCGGTCCCGACGCGGTGCGGGCGCTCGACCTGCACGACGGCGCGACGCTTTGGCGTTTCCCGGCCCCGTCGCGGTTCCACCCAGCGTTCGCGTTCGACAAGCATCTGCCCAAACGAATCACGCCCTGCGACGGCTTCGTCGGCTTCCGCCTCGGCGAGCGAACGCTGACGGTGTGCGACGACCAGCGCCGATTCCTTGTCTTCGACATCGCGACCGGCGCGATCGTCGCCGACCAGCGCGCGGAGGCGTCGGCGATTCGGCCTCTCGACGCGGGCTTCTTCCTGCCGCACTGGCAGGTGGTCGGTTCGTCGATCCTCGCCCAGTCGCACGACGGCAAGGTGCTGTGGCTCGACACGCAGGAGCCGCGCGTCGGATCGGCGACTTCGGCTTGGCCGAACGATCCGCTCGTGCTGGGCGGCATGGTCCTGGTTCCGTCGGCACGAGGCCAGTTGCAAGCGGTCGAAGTCGGCTCGCGAAAGTCGCGCTGGACCTTCACCGCGAGCTGGCCCAGCACGCTGACCGGCGAGGCAGTGGAAGCTTTCGGCGCCGGCGACACGCTCCTCGCGCGCGTGCTGCGCAGCCTCGGCCATGAGCTGCTGCGCCTCGACCTTGCCAGCGGCAAAATTCTCTGGACCTTGCCGGCGGGCCAGCTTTGCGAGGGGCTGACGACCAAATGCCTCGACCGCGAAAAACTGTATCATGTCGTCGGCAAGTCGCTGGTCGCACGGTCGCTCATCGATGGCGAAGTCGTTTGGACACGCGACCTGCCCCGCGCCCGTGACTGGAAACTGCTCTCCCTGCCGTCGGCCCTCGTCCTCTCTCCCGCCTGCGCCGACGGCAAAACCGACAACTTCGCACTGCTCCTCGATCCCGCAACCGGCCAGCTGGTCGAGCAAATCCGCCTCGAAGGGTCCGTCCCGAACCACTTCCGTGGGGGTGCAAAGACAACGATTGCTCGTGTTCGCCGGGGGTGCGCTCGCCTGTTTCGCCCCTCAGCCCGTGAATAATCCGTGATTTCGTTTTCTTCCACGGGTAACATGTCGCTGTTGGTCCGGTTACAATGGTCTTGGCGGACTGGAGACGATCTGGTCGCCGCTGCTCGTGAACCTCTGTGAGCCTTCCTCCATGAACGATTCGCTCGTTTCGGTGACGTGCAAGAAATGCAGCCGAGAGATGCAGATTCCCGCCGGGGGCAAGCGGCTGTGCGCCTGCGGCATCTGGGTGTCGGCGTCGGACCAGGTGCCGACGCTGGAGCTGGCCGAGCCGGTCGCCGGCGGCGGGGCTTGGCCGAAGATCGAAGGCGACCTCGCCGCCATCGAAAGGCTCAACACAGGCTACCGCGACATCAAGAAGGAGCTGAACAAGGCGATCGTCGGCCAGGCCGAAGTCATCGAACAGCTCCTCATCGCCATCTTCGCCAAGGGGCACTGCCTGCTCGTCGGCGTCCCCGGTCTCGCCAAGACGTTGATGGTCAGCTCGCTGGCCCAGGCGCTCGACATGAGCTTCAAGCGCATCCAGTTCACCCCCGACCTGATGCCGTCCGACATCACCGGCACCGAGGTGCTGCAGGAGGACAAGTCGACCGGCCAGCGCGTCTTCAAGTTCCTCCCCGGCCCGATCTTCTCGAACGTCGTCCTCGCCGACGAAATCAACCGAACGCCGCCGAAAACCCAGGCCGCTCTGCTCGAAGCGATGCAGGAGCGCCAGGTCACGATCGGCGGCATCCGCCACAAGCTGCCCGACCCGTTCTTCGTCCTCGCCACGCAGAACCCCATCGAGCAGGAAGGAACCTACCCGCTGCCCGAAGCGCAGCAGGACCGCTTCATGTTCAACGTGTTGGTCGACTACCCTGAGGAAGAAGAGGAGTTCCGCATCGTCGAGATGACGACCGCCCAGCACTTCGCGAAGATCGAGCGCGTGCTTTCGGGGACCGACATCCTGGAGATGCAGGACATCGTCCGCAAGGTGCCGGTGGCGCCCTACGTCATCCGCTACGCGATGAAGTTCGCCCGGCTGACGCGCAAGGAGAAGGGGGAGGTGCCCGACTTCATCCGCGACTACGTGACGTGGGGCGCCGGCCCGCGTGCGACGCAGAACCTGGTGCTGGGCGCCAAGGCCCGCGCGGTGCTGCACGGCCGGTACTACGTCTCGTGCGAGGACATCCGCGCCGTGGCGGTGCCGGTGCTGCGGCATCGCATCATCACGAATTTCAACGCGGAAGCCGAGGGGATCAAGCCGGAGCACATCGTGCAGCGGCTCGCGGAGATCATCCCGCGCGACCCGAACGAGGAAGCCTTGGCGAAGGGCCGCGTCGGCGTGAAGGTGTGACGCGCTGCTCATAGCCGCGTTATGAGCGATGAATCAACGCCAAGCCCCACCATGAGCAACGCGATTGGTGGGGGTCGCACTATGCGCCAACTCACCCCCAGGAATCGCGTTGCTCATCCTGGGGCTTGCAAGACGTTGTTAATGGATGCGTGAAATGCCCCCGGTCCGCGTTGCCCTGATGCTGCTTGTGTTGAGCGCCGGCGAAGTCGCCGCCCAGCAGAAGCACGACCCGCGCGAGCCGTACCGGGGACGTGCGTCCAGCGCCGTGACGTACCGTGTCGATCTGTCGGCGGTGGTGACGCCGCCGCACAAGGCGAAGTCGCTGAAAGTGTGGATGCCGATCCCGCCGAGCGACGAAGCGCAGGCCGTCAGCGACAGCAAGTTCACGACGTTTCCGATGAAGCTCGACGCGGTCATCGGCACCGAAAACACGCATGGCAACCGCTTCGCGTTCTTCGAGTTCAAGAACCCGCAGGGCGCGCAGATCGTTCGGCACACGTTCACCATCCGCGTGCAGGAGATGAACTGGGACATCGACCCGGCCCGCATCGCGAAGGTGGACGATTGGCCGAAGTCGTTCGCGCCGTACCTGCGCAGCGAGAAGCTGATCCCCGTCGATGGCAAGACGCGCGACCTGGCGGCGACGATCCTGAAGGAGCCGAAGCAGGCGCCGCACGAGATCTTCTCGGTGATGGAATGGGTCAACCGCACGATGAAGTACAGCCACGAAATTTGTTCCCTGCAAGGGAGCGCCGTCCACGCGCTCGACCACAAGATCGGCCATTGCAGCGACTACCACGGCCTGTGCAACTCGCTGGGCCGTTCGCTCGGCTACCCGACGCGGATCGTCTACGGCATCAACCCGTACCCGAAGAACTCGCCGTCGCACTGCAAGCTGGAAGCGTACCTGCCCCCCTACGGCTGGGTGGCGTTCGACGTGAGCGAGACGCAACAGATGATCGCGAAGATCCGCACGGACGCCACGCTCGACGACGCCAAGAAGCAGCAGCTCGCCGACGCCGCCCAGAAACGGCTGTGGCGCGGCTTCCGCGACAACACCTGGTTCCTGCAGACGCGAGGCAGCGACTACGACCTGGCCCCGCCGGCGAGCCGCAAGGTCGCGGTGGTGCGAACCATTTATGCCGAGGCCGACGGCGAGCCGCTGCCGGAACCCGACCCCGCGAACCCGAAGCAGCGCGAGTTCGGCTGGATGACGGTCCACCACTACGAAGCCGACCGCGTCGTGCCGAACCCGTTCCAGGACTGGCGGACGTTGCTTCCGGCGAAGGCCAACTAGAGTTGTTTTCGCTGGCAATGAGCTGATCGAAAATCGTCGGCACCTACCAGAGACGGCATCGATGGAAACCAAGACCGACGATCCCCGGAAGTACCTCGACCCGCTCACCCTCGCGAAGGTGCGCGGGCTGGAGCTGCAGGCGCGCCTCATCGTCGAGGGCTACCTCTCCGGGCAGCACAAAAGCCCCTACCACGGCTTCTCCGTCGAGTTCGCCCAGCATCGCGAGTACGTCCCCGGCGACGACATCAAGCACATCGACTGGAAGGTCTGGGGCCGCACCGGCCGCTTCTACCTCAAGCAGTACGAGGAGGAGACCAACCTTGTCTGCTGGATCCTGCTCGACGTCAGCGAGTCGATGAAGTACGGCTCCATCGACGGCGTCTCGAAGTACGACTACGCCTGCATGGCCGCGTCGGCGCTCGCCTACATGACGCTGATGCAGGCCGACGCGGTCGGCTTCGTAACGTTTGATTCACAAGTGCGCCGCTTCCTCAAGCCGTCCAGCCAGCGGTCGCAGCTCAAGCAGATGGTCGGCATCATGAACCAGGGGGTGGGCGGCGAGAAGTCGAACATGGCCCCATTGTTCCACGACATGGCCGAGCGCATCAACCGCCGGGCGATCCTGTTCGTCATCAGCGACATGTTCGAGGACCTGCAGCCGATCCTCGCCGGGCTGAAGCACCTGCGCCACAAGAAGCACGAGGTGGTGTTGTGGAACATCCTCGACGGGGCGGAGCTGGAGTTCCCGTTCCAGGAATCGACGCTGTTCCGCGGACTGGAGCAGTACCCGGAGCTGCTGACCGACCCGCGCTCGCTGCGCGAAAGCTACCTTGAGCAGATCAACGGCTTCCTCGCCGACCTGAAGCGCGGCTGCCGCGACCAGAACATCGACTACGTCCAGCTCCGCACCGACACGCCGCTGAACGTGGCGCTCTCCAGCTACCTCGCGCATCGGCTGATGCGGTCGAAGTAGGCTCGGCATTCGTGAATCCTCGGTGGTGATTTTTGCTGGACGAAATGAAGGAGCAGAGCCGTGATGACGAACGACAGACCCACGACTTCCGAGGTTTTTGCACCAAAGGTGCTGCATAGCGAAGCCCAGGGTCGCGCAGCGCACCCTGGGAAAT
>JAYSSW010001011.1:0-5801 GCA_043720335.1 Planctomycetia bacterium | reverse complement strand
GGGCACGGAAATCTGCAATCCGAAGGCTGTAATGGCGAGTCTGGCGGCCTGAAACACCCCTGATTTTCCGTGTTTTCGATTTTTTCACACGCTCTGATCGCAAGCGAGGGGATCGCAGTGAACCATGCTTGCGGAACAGCATTGTTCATTCCGCGTGCCGTCAAGGTATCCCCTCGCTTGCGCTCAGGGTTAGTGAAGTTCGTCGATGCCTCATTCTCGGCCGCGCAAGGTATAGTCCCCGGCTCGCCGGGGGTGACGCGGAATCCCACGTCGTTTCCATGATTTTGATCGTGCGTTGCGCCGCACCCCCGGCAAGCCGGGGGCTATATGGCGCTTCACTCCCCCCACCAACGGAGAAGCCCATGAATCGTCTCGTTGTCTGCGCCTTGTTGCTGGTGCTGGCTGGCTGCTCGCGAACCACGTTGAACCTGGAGGAGAGCTTCAAAGTCCCCATCGACGGCAAGTTCAAGGTCATCGAAGCCATCAAGAGCGAGCAGACGATCAAGGTCAACGCGACCTCGACCGATGGCCCGTTCAGCGTCTTCGTCTTCCTGGAGAAGAACCGCGACGCCGCCGAAGCCGAGGCGACCGCGAAGAAGTTCACCGACAAGACCATCGCGCACAAGACGGGGGTCGAGTCGGTCGAGAACCTGGAGGCGCGGATCCCCGCCAACGAGTCGGCCATCGTCATGGTCTGGCGCTCCAGCGCCAAGGCGTCCAAGGTGAAGCTGAAGATCACGAACTGACGGGAGGACGGCGCCATGATCGCCCGCGCGGAAACCGATCCGGTGCAGCGCCTGTTGCTCCACAGCGTTCCGTGGAGCACCTACGGGGCGATGCTGCGCGAACTCGACGGCCGGCACCTGCGCATCACCTTCGCCGAAGGGAGCCTGGAGATCATGACGCTCTCCTACGAGCACGAGAAGTACGGGCGGCTTTTCGACAAGCTGATGACGCTGCTGTCGCTGGGGCTGCGGGTCCCCATCGCCAGCGGCGGCTCGCTGACGCTGCGAACCGCCCTCCAGGAGAAAGGACTTGAGCCGGACCAGTGCTACTGGATCAAGCACGAGCGGCTTATGCGCGACAAGGCCGCCTTCGACAGCAAGGTCGATCCGGCCCCGGAGCTGGCGATCGAGGTCGATGTGTCGCACAGTTCGCTCGACCGGCTGGCGATCTACGCCGCGCTCGGCGTGCCGGAGGTCTGGCGGTTCGACGGGGTCGAACTTCTCGTCTATCGCCTGGATCGCAAGGGGAGCTACAAGGTGTCGCCGCGCAGCCGGGCGTTCCCATATCTGCCCATGAAGGAGATGCTGCGCTTCGTCCTGGAACGCGACGAGAAGGGGGAGATGCAGCTGTTGGACGAGTTCGTCGAGTGGGTGAGGACGACGGTGGCCCCGCTTGCCGCCGCGAGGAAGCCGGGAAGACGGAAGCCGTGACGGCGTCCGTTCACGTCGCCTTCAGGACGAGGCAGGTGTTGCTGCCGCCGAAGCCGAACGAGTTCGAGACGGCGACGCGCACGCGACGCTCCATCGCCTGGTTCGCGACGTGGCGCAGGCGGCATTCAGGGTCGGGCTGGTCGAGGTTGATCGTCGGCGGCACGGCGCCCCGCTCCATCGCCACGAGGCACGCCAGCGCTTCGACCGCTGCGGCGGCGGTGAGCAGGTGGCCGGTCATGCTCTTCGTCGAGCTGACCGGAATGCTCATCGTGTGCGGGCCGAACACGGTCTGCAGCACCTTCGCCTCGGCCTGGTCGCCGACCGGCGTGCTGGTGGCGTGCGCGTTGACGTAGTCGACCGCCGACGGGTCGAGCCGGGCGTCGGCGAGCGCCGACCTCATCGCCGCGATGGCGGGTTCGGGGTGCGGGCTGGGGATGACCATGTGGTGCGCGTCGCTGCTGGCGCCGCAGCCGGCGACCTCGGCGTAGGCGCGGGCGCCGCGTCGTCGGGCGGTGTCGGCGCGTTCCAGCGTGAACATCGCGCCCCCTTCGCCCATGACGAAGCCGTCGCGGCCGAGGTCGAAGGGGCGCGAGGCCCGCTGCGGGTCGTCGTTGCGGCGCGACAGGGCGCGCAGGTTGCCGAAGCCCGCGAGCGTCATCGGGGTGATGGCGAGGTCGACGGCGCCGGCGAGGCAGACGTCGACCCAGCCGAGCTGCAGCCAGCGGCGCGCGACGGCGAAGGCGTAGTTGCCGCTGGCGCACGCGGCCGACAGGCTGACGGCGGGGCCGTCGAGCTTGAGCAGCCGCTGGGTGCGCTGCACGAGGGGGGCGATGTCGGCCTGCGACTCGAAGATGCGTCGTCCGCCCCCCAGGAAGTCGTTCTCCCAGATCGTGTTCCACTCGGCGGCGTTGCCCAGGACGACGCCGAAGCGGAGGTCGCCGCGCCGGTCCCAGCAGCCGGCGTCGAGCAGCGCTTGCACGCAGCACCACAGGGTCGTGCGGTCGAGGCGGGGCGAGGCGGCGAAAGGGGCCTGGTCGAAGCCTGCGGGACAGGGGACTTCGCCGAGGAACGCGCCGATCTGGCACGGGTGGTCGGCGACGGGGAACGACACGACGCGGCTGACGCCGGACTGGCCGGCGAGCAGGCGGTCGGCGAAGGAGCGGTAGTCGAAGCCGAGCGGGGTGGCCGCCCCGACGCCGGTGATCCACACGGGTTCGCGGCTCATCGCGCGCCTCCTTCCCGGCCCGGCCCGAAGGCGATCCAGCCGAAGCCGGGAAGACGCCAGCGGCACGGCGCGGGGGGGGCGTCGCCCAGCAGCGTGTCGACCAGTTCCGCGAGATGGAAGGCTGGAAAGTCGTTCGCGTCGCCGCCGCCGATGCTCAGGTGCAGCTCGTCGCTGTCGTCAACGGGAAGCAGCGCCAGCGCGACCGCTTCGCAGGACGGATCGACCGAGTCGGGGCCGGTCGGCGGGAGTTGTTCCAGGACATGGCCGGTCATCACGAGCCACAGTCCCGGCAGGCCGCACAGCATCGACGCGGCGACCAGGAACGGGTCGGCGCCGACGTCAGGCCCGCCCCCCGCGCCGAAGTTGGGCCCGTGGATCTTCAGCGCCTGGCTGATCGTCCCCGACACCGCGTGCAGCGAATGGTGCGGGATCAGGTGCGGCGTGATCTCCCACGCTCCTCCCTGGATGTACTTCTGCAGCGACTCGGCCATCTGCGAACGGCCGAAGAAGCGAGGCCCCGCCAGCACGCCCCAATCGACGCAGTGGCTCGTCGGCCAGCCCGCGCGCGCCATCGCGCGCAGAACCGCCACCAGCGCCAGCACCGTCTGGTTGTCGGAGTGCTTCAGCAGGGTCACGGGCAGCGGCTCCATGCCTGCGGGGGACGGGGAGCGCCGCCACGGCGCGATCTCGGCCGGCGCGGCGCGCATCGCGCACCAGGCCGCCACGCGGGCGCGGACCACCCCGGATTGAGGGAGAGTGGCTTCGGACATCGACCGTCGGATTCCTTTCCATGCGGCTCGTTCGGCGACTCGACCAACCGCGTCGGACGTTTCGGTACGGGCAAGGAGGCCGCATTGTTCGGCATCCAGGGGGTTTTGTCAATCCGGGCTTCGCGATCCTTCCATGCGGTCAGGCAGCGGAGAAAACGATTGATCCACTGAGGAAAGACAGGGAGACGCGGAGAATGTGCTGCACTTTTCAAGCCCACCGCCTTTCGATGGCGGGCTTGAAAGGTGAATCGACTCCACTTCTCCTTGTCTCCCTGCCTTTGCTCTGCGCCTCTGCGTGTCTGCGGTTAGTCTTCGAGACCTTCAACCTGGCTTGCTTCTTGCGGGCGATTCTGGTTTATGAAGGGCGGTGCCGACTTGATCGCCCCAGACCACGCAGTTTCTTTCGGAAGCTTAACGGGACGGATGCCAAACCCATGTCGCAATCCCCGATGCAGAGTCTGGCTCAGGCGGTTCGCCAACATGGACTGGTGCGGTTCATCGAGCACTATGCCCGCGAATATCCCGACGCGCACCTGAAGGATCTTGTCGTCGACCAGCTCGGCCCCCACCGCGAGATGGAGGTCAACGGCCAGCATGTCGTCAACTTCGGCTCCGACAGCTTCCTCGGACTCGACCAGGACCCGCGCGTGCAGTCGGCCATCGTCGAAGGCGTGAAACGCTGGGGCGCCCACAACGGTGCTTCAAGAGCGTTCGCCTCCGTCCGCTCCAACGAGGATGCGGAGGCGAAGCTGGCCGCGTGGCTCGGCGTCGAAGCGGTGCTGATCTATCCGTCGGTCAGCCTGGCGAACCTTGGCGCCCTGCCCGGCCTGGTCAGCAAGCGCGACCTGCTGGTGATCGACGAGCACGCCCACAACTCGATGCAGGAGGGGGCGAAGATCGCCCAGGCCAACGGCGTCCGCGTTTCGCCGTTCCGCCACTGCAACCCCGACGACCTGCAGCGCGTCTTCGACAAGGCCGAGCCGTACCGCGTCGCGGTGGTCGCCATCGACGGCGTCTACAGCATGTCAGGCGAGCTGCCGCCGCTCGCGGAACTCAACGACGTGTGCAAGCGGAACAACGCGGTCCTCTACGTCGACGACGCGCACGCCACCGCCGTCATGGGCCGCAAGGGGCGAGGCACCGTCCTCGACGCCCTGGGCAGCTACGACAACGCCCTCGTTGTCGGCTCGCTCTCCAAGGGCTTCTCCTGCTTCGGCGGCTACCTCGGCTGCTCGCACGAGTTCAAGCGCCTCCTCAAGATCCGCTCCAGCACGTTCATCTTCGGCGGCCCCGTCCCGCCGCCGTACCTCGACGCCGTCTGCACCGTGTGCGACATCCTCGACTCCGACGAGTACGAGGAGATCCACGGCCGGCTGCACCGCAACGTGCGCCATCTGGTCCAGGGCGCGCACCACCTCGGCCTGGTGGTGCTCGGCGGCGAAACGCCGATCGTGTCGGTCCTGGTCGGCGACGAGGATGTGACGTTCCAGGCCGGCCAGTACCTGTTCGAGCAGGGCTACTACGTGCAGTCGGTGACGTTCCCGGCCGTGCCGTACCACGCCGGCGTGCTGCGCATCCAGGTGAACGCCAACCACCAGCCGAGCGCGATCAACGGCCTGCTCGGCGCCCTGCAATCGATGCAGGAGCGATTCGCGCTGCCGCAACCGGAACGCCAGGAAACGCGCCGCGCGGCGTGAGTGAGTACCAGCGACAGAAAAGCCACGCAAAGCCCAGGGACCGCCGTCCCTGGGTATTTGCGTGGAACCCGTTACACCTGCTCGCCGGCATGCTTGCTGTACTTCGCCAGCCAGCCATCGGCGCCAAACATCTCGCCCTGCAGTCCATCGCTTTGCTCGGCGATGTTGACGCCATCGACGACGACCGCAATGCCCTGAGTGAAGTCGTGCGCCTCGCCGAGCGCGAACAAGAACTGGTGCATCCCCGAACGCAGCGATTGCAGGACGCATCGACGAACCAGCTCACGCTGCTTGGGCGACAGCTTCGCAAGTTCGTTTTGGAGCGGTTGCGTCGCAGGCGACTTCCACTGTCCGAGCGAGAGTCGGTCGAAGTATTCGACCGTTTCATCGTGGAGATGCTTCACGAGGAACTCTCCGAACTTGTTGGCTTCGGGGCCGCATTTCATGGGAGGATCTCCTCGATATTCAGCAACCCTACTAACCCTGAGCGCAAGCGAGGGGATCGCAGGACGACGCGCGGAACGAAAATATTCGTCAAGCCCGTTCACTGTTATCCCGTCGCTTGCGCTCAGAACGTGTGAAAAAATCGAAAACACGGAAAATCAGGGGTGTTTCAGGCCGCCAGACTCGCCATTACAGCCTTCGGATTGCAGATTTCCGTGCCCGGACACGA
>JAYSSW010001010.1:0-5801 GCA_043720335.1 Planctomycetia bacterium | reverse complement strand
GCCAGCTCCTCCAGGGTGAAGTCGACTTCGAGGATGTGCCCGCCGGGCTGGTCGCCGGCGCCCCCTTCGCCGGGGGTGCTGGGCTGGGTCAACGGCTGTCCGGGGTCGCCTTCGCCCTGGCCGACGCCGCCGGAGTTCCTGGTGCCGTAGCGGAACTGGGGGATGTCGATGGAGGGCAGCGGGATGCTGACGAAGTCCTTGCCCTTCTTGCCGATCATTTCGCCGCGCGAGATGAACTTGGAAAGGCCGCTCTTGACCTTGCCGCGGACGATCTTGCGGAAGCGCTGATGGTCGCGTTCGATTTTCTGTCCCATGACGATTCTCTGTTTCCGCCTCGTGCCATGTCAACGTCCCGCTGATGGATGGGTCATGCGGCGACCGGGAGGGCGAGGCTCCTGCCGAGCCGTGAACCTTGCGGCGATTTGGCTTTCCATCCTAGCACATGGGTTGAGTCTCCCGTCGCTTCGCGGCTCGGCAGGAGCCTCGCCCTCCCGGCGCCTCGACCCTGCCATTCGTCATGCGATGTTACACGAAGGCATGCCGCGTTCCGCCCGCACTTCGAGGCAGAGCCGAATCGCCTCCTGGATGTTCGCGACCGCCTCCTGCCGCGTGTCCCCCTGGCTGACACAGCCCGGAATCGCGGGACATTCCGTGATCCAGACGCCGTCCTCGTCACGGTCGATGGTTACCTGGAACTTCATGCCTTCTTCCTTCGCTTCCGCTGGGATTCGACCCCCCACCAATCGCTTCGCTCATGGTGGGGCTTGGGGTTCAACTTCCCCCGGCGCCGGACAACCACGTCAAGTCTACTTCTTCGTCTGGCCGCGGGCGAAGATGCTGGCGACGAAGTTGAGCACGTCGGTGGCGCTCGACTCGTTGTAGCCGTAGTACTTGATGAGGCGCGACTTCACCACGTCGATCTTCTCCTGGGTCGCCTTGTCGACGACGTTGGAGACGAGGCTGGTGAGCTTGATGGTGTCCTTCTGGTCCTCGAACAGTTTGAGTTCGAGGGCCTTCATCAAGCGCTCGTTGGTTTTGTAGTCGAAGCGCTTGCCGTCGATGGCGAGGGCGCCGATGTAGTTCATCACTTCTCGCCGGAAGTCGTCCTTGCGCATCTCGGGGATGTCGATCTTCTCCTCGATGGAGCGCATGAGGCGCTCGTCGGGGTCGTCGTAGCTGCCGGTGAAGCGGTTGCGGACCTTCTCACGCTGGGTGTAGGCCTTGATGTTGTCGATGTAGTTGCCGCACAGCCGGGTGAGGGCGTCCTCGTCGGCGGCGATGGCGCGTTGGACCTCGTTCTTGACGACGTCCTCGTACTCCTGCTTGACGACCTGGATGAGCTCCTTGTAGTGCTGGAGCTGGTCGGGGTTGGAGACGAGGGAATGGTGCCTCAGCCCGATTTCCAGCTCATGCAGGACCATGAAGGGATTGATGTTGTCCTCGTCGGGATGGGCGACGAGGGCGTTGCTGATCTTGTCCTGGATGTAGCGCGGGCTGATGCCGTGCATGCCCTCCTGGGGGGCTTCGCGCTTCAGCTCGACGATGTTGTCCTCGGTGAAGCCGGCGAGGGTTTTGCCGTTGTAGAGCTTCATCTTCTGCAGGAGGGTGAGGTTGGCATGCTTGGGCTGCTCCAGCCGGGTCAGCACGGCCCACATGGCGGCGACTTCGACGGTGTGCGGTGCGATATGCTTGCCTCGCACCTTCACGGGGTTGAACGACTTCTCGTAGATCTTGATCTCGTCGGAGAGCCGGGTGACGTAGGGGACGTCGATCTTGACGGTGCGGTCGCGGAGGGCTTCCATGAACTCGTTGTTCTGGAGCCGGCGGTATTCTGGCTCATTGGTGTGCGCCAGGATGACTTCGTCGATGTCGGTCTGGGCGAATTTCTTAGGCTTGATCTTGTGCTCCTGCGACGCGCCGAGCAGGTCGTAGAGGAACGCCACGTCGAGCTTGAGGACTTCGATGAACTCGACGAGGCCTCGGTTGGCGATGTTCAGCTCGCCGTCGAAGTTGAAGGCGCGCGGGTCGCTGTCGGAGCCGTACTCGGCGATCTTGCGGTAGTTGATGTCGCCGGTCAGCTCGGTGGAGTCCTGGTTCTTCTCGTCCTTGGGCTGGAAGGTGCCGATGCCGATGCGGTCCGCTTCGGACAAGGTCATGCGGTAGACCTTGACCTCGTTGGCGAGCATGGCGGTGAGGTCGCCGCCATGCTTCTGGAGGCGCTCGTTGTAGAGGAAGCGGCTGTAGGGGCTGAGGTCCCCCTTCACCTGCACGGGGTAGCGGAGGTTCTCCTCCTTGCCTTCGGTCAGGCTGGCGAGGAAGCGCGGGCGCATCTCCTGCGGGATCAGGTGCAGGGGCTCGCCGTGCATGGGGTCCTTCAGCCAAGTGTCGTCGGGGCCTTTCCAGGAGAAGCTGAAGAGCATGCCTTCGTCGGTGCGGGAGTACTCCTCCAGGCCGCGCTTGAGCAGGCGGGCGATGGTGCTCTTGGACGAGCCGACGGGGCCGTGCAGGAGCAGCACGCGGCGCTCGGTGCCGTAGCCGTGGGCGGCCGACTTGAAGGTGTGGACGAGCTGCATGAGGATGCGGTCGAGGCCGAAAATGGCGTCGTCGTACTTCAGGGCGAAGGTGTTGAAGAAGCGGTAGCGGACGAGGCGTTCCTTGGTCTCGTGAACGTCCTCCGAGCCGTGCGACAGGATCATGTCGTAGAGCCGCTGGTAGGCGCTGCGCGTGACGGCGGGGTGCTCGCGGACGATTTCGAGGTACTCCTCGAAACTGCCTTCCCAGTGGACCTTGCGGTAGTCGTTGAGGTTCAACTGGTCGCGCAGGGAGTCGAGGAGTTTCTTACCCAGGGTCATGGCGGTGTCCTCCCGTGGAAACGATGCGGGGCATCGTGCTTGCGTGCGAATTCTTGCCAGGTCCGGCGTGGAGCGTTGAATCGGCGGATCGGCGAAGGCGTGTCGGCGGCCGTGCTGCGTGCCTGGAATGAAATTGGATGGCGGGAAAGCGTTCAACGGGAAACACACGGCGAGCGCCTGCGGAAATCGTCCCGGCGGAACTCTCGCCTACCGTGCATTGTAACCGATCCAACCACCCCGTGCAACTTGGCCGCGCCGCCCCGTCGTGACCGTCCACGGCACGTCGAGGTTCGCGGTCCCCCGTCGGCCGCCCCACCTCATTGTAAGCCGGCGTCCGCTGGGAATTGCGCAGGGAGAGAGGGGATTTCCGCAATTTCGCAGCGGTCCGGCGCCGCGCAGACGATGGGGCGACACAGCATACGCGAAACCAGCGGGGGGTTGTCAAGAGCGGTTTCAAAACGCGCGCTCCGACGAAGCCACGTTCATGCCTTGCGTGGGCTGCACGGGGCGGGATGCATCATTCCATTTGGCGCAGGCGTCCCGCCTGCATGGGACGTGAAAGCAGGCGGGACGCCTGCACCACAACCGGCTCGCGTCGTCTCACTCCTGGCGGGGCGCAGACTACTACAGCGTCTTTGTCGACAGTTCGCTGAACAGGTGCGTGAGCGACGCGGTCAGCTTGCGGAAGTCGCCGGCGTGCAGGCTTTCGTTGGGGGCGTGCGCGTTGCTGAGCTGGTCCTCGATGCCGAGCAATAGGGCCGGGGCTCCGCCGAACAGGTCGGCGAGGGGGCCGACGAAGCCGATGCTGCCGCCGGAGCCGACCGCCGTCGCTTTGACGCCGAAGCCTTTGTGCAGCGACGACAGCGCCGCTTCAAAAGCGGGGCCGTTCGGGTCGGTCATCCACCACTTCACGGCGCCGCCCAGCTTCACGTTCACTTTCACGCCCCAGGGCGGATCCTTCGTCAGCGTCGCCTTGATCTGCTCGAAAACTTCCTTCGGGTCCTGGTCCGGCACGATCCGGCAGCTGACCACCGCCTGCGCCGTCGGCAGCACCTGGTTCGACTTCCCCTTCATCGAGCTCGCCTCCTGCGCGATCACCGTCACCGACGGCTTCCGCCAGGTCTGCTCGTTCGGATGCGTCCCCTTCTCCAACGCGAACTCGACGCCGGACAGCACGCCGAGGTCGCTGCGCCAGCCCTTCTCGTCGCCGGGCAGCGAGCGGAAGGTTTTCTTCTCCTTCGCCGTCAGCTTGCGAACCGAGTCGTAGAGGCCCGGGACGGGGATCTTGCCGTGCTTCCAGTAGAGGCGCGACAGCAGCACGTTGAGGGCGAGCGGGGCGTCGGCGAGCATGCCGCCGGCCATGCCGCTGTGGACCGGCTTGCTGCCCGACTGCACTTCGATGAGGACTTCGACGATGCCGCGCAGCGAGTAGGTGATGGAGGGCATGCCGGTCTCGACGTTGCTGGTGTCGCAGACGACGATGACGTCGGACATGATGCGTTTCTTGTTGTCGCGGAAGAAGGTCTGCAGGTTGCTGGAGCCGACTTCCTCCTCGCCTTCGACGAGCATCTTGATGTTGACGGGCAGGCTGCCGGTGGTCTTGAGGTAGGCGGCGACGGCGCCGAGCTGCGTGACGATGGCCGCCTTGTCGTCGGCCGAGCCGCGCCCGAAGAGGCGGCCCTTGCGCTCCGTCAGCGTCCACGGCTCGGACTTCCAGTCCTTCTCGTAGTTGACCGGCTGCACGTCGTGGTGCGCGTACAGGAAGACGGTCGGCTTGCCCGGTGCGCCGAGCCATTCGCCATAGGCGTAGGGGTTGGAGTCGCCGGTGCGCAGCATCTCGACGCCGGTCAGTCCGGCTTCCTTCATCAGCTCGCAGGTGAGCGACGCGGTCTGCTCGATCTCCTTCTGGTGCTCGAAGTCGGTGCTGATGCTCTTGATGGCGACGAGCTTGGCGAGGTCGCCGATGAGGGCTTCGTCGTTCTTCTTCAGCCACTGGAGTTGTTGCTGCATGGGTGGTCCGTGTCCGGGGGTGCGGGATCGAAACGCTGCGTGCAGATGTTGTACGCTCGCCACGCGCCGCGGGCACGATGCGAAATCGCAATTCGCTTTCCGCGTTCGCTGTCGCCGCTCACTCGTCCTGCGGCGCCTCGTCGTCGTGCGGTTCGTCCTCCGCGCGAGCCAGCAGGTTGGCGCGGCGCTCGACCTGCCTCGCCATGATCGCGCGGACCAGGCAGAACTGCAGCAGCGCGGCGAACATGGAGAACTGGCAGATCGACAGCCCGAACGCGTCGGTGACGGGGTTCTCGCCGAAGCGCAGGTCGAGGAACGCGTCCCGGTGCGCCGCATGGCCGTAGTGGCAGAGCGACAGGAACGCGATCACGATCAGAATCGTCCACCAGAGGATAACCATCGACGAGCCGGGCGACTCCTGCCATTGCTCGGTGTCGTCGATGCGGTGCGGGTCGCTGCTGCGCCAAAGCTCCTGGAAAATCTGCGGAAGAAAGAAGAAGTTGAGGACCGGGATCAGCAGGGAGATCACCGCGCCCATGGGATTCAGCCGGTTCCCCTCGATGCCGAGCAGCGGCTGGTTCGAGACGACGTTGGCGAGCCAGACGAGGGTCAATATCGCCGATGCGAGAGCAAGGACCAGGTAGCCCGTCTGCATCGTGGAGCCGGGTTCGCGGAAGGGAAGCCGACCGCCCTCGGAAAGACACATGAAGAGGTAAAGCCCCTGGAGGACGACCTGGCCGATCAGCAGCCACGACAGCCAGAACGTGTGGGCTTTGCCCGCCAGTGGCGCTGGTTCGTCGTACGACGGAACCTCCTCTTGCGACGCTTCGTCTTCGTAGTCCTCGTCTTCGTAGTCCTCGTCCTCCGCCAAGCTGGGGATGGTCGGCGCGGCGGGCGTGTCGTCCTCCGGCAGTGCCGCGTCGCCGACGCGGAACTTGT
>JAYSSW010001009.1:0-5802 GCA_043720335.1 Planctomycetia bacterium | reverse complement strand
GCGGGTCGAGGGCGACGGGGTTGCGCGCGGCGCCGCCCATGCCGCCTTTGCCCTCCTTGCCCTTGCCGAAGCCGTCCTTGAAGCCTTCCTTGCCAGGGGCGTCCTTCGGGGGACCGTCCTTGAAGCCGTCCTTGCCGGGGGCGTCCTTGGGGAAGAAGAAGTTGTCCTTGGTGGGGAAGCCGTCCTTGGGGAAGAAGCCGCCGGGCCCCCCCTTGCCGCCAAAGCCGCCGCCCGTGGTGCTGAAGGTTTCGTTCATGTCGTGGGGGATGAGGTGGAACTTGCCCTTGGGGTCGCGGTAGAGGCTGTAGTCGCTGGCGCGGACCCAGTAGCCGTCGCCGTTGATGAGGGTGCAGTCGAGGGCGAGGAACTTCAGGGCGCCGTCGATGTCGAGCATCGGCGCGAGGGCGGCTTCGAGCTTGTCGGCCGGGGTTTGGCTGAGGGTCTTGCAGAGGAGGACGAGGGCTTTCCAGTCTTTTTCGTTGTCGCCCGACTTGATGTCGTAGCGACCCTTGTAGTCCTCGATCTTGTCGCCGACGTAGTCGAGGCCGCCACCGCCGCCGGGGCCCCCTTTGACCTTCCAGCGGGCGCCCTTGCCGGTCTTGAAGTTCTCCTGGAGGAAGTCCTTGTTGAACTGCTGGGCGTTGACGTAGACGCCCCAGCTCTCGCCGTTGATGACGACCTTGACGTAGTTCGCCTTGGGGGCGGGGATGTAGCTGCGCGCGATGTGCGAGAAGAGGACCGTGTGCATGAAGGTCGGGTCGTCGTGCGAGTTGAGCAGGTTGAGCGTCTTGGCGCCGTGGAGGCGCTGCTTGGGGTCGCCGAAGTCGAGGGAGATGTTCAGCGAGCGCTTGTAGCCGGGGGAGACGAGGAAGAAGGACGACATGCCGCGGAAGTGGACGCCGACGTTGGGGTACTTCTTGCCGTCGATGGTGAGGGTGGCGGGCACCTCGACATCGCTCTTGTAGAAGTCGGCCATCTCGGCTTCCCAGTCCTTCTTGTTCTCGAAGTCAAGGAAGACGGTGCGCAGGACGGTCGGGTCGTAGAGTTTGGCGTCGGGGTAGTTCTTCACGTCGGCCGGGGTGACGGTGGGTCCGGCCTTGGGGGGGTCTTTCTTGCCCCCCTTGCCGAAGCCGCCTTTGAAGCCGCCCCCCTTGGCGCTGGTCTTGATGAACTCGCGGGCGGCGTTGCGTTCTTCCTGGTTGAGCTTGCCGTCGTTGTCCTTGTCGAACTGCTTGACGAGCTTGCGCGTGCCGCCGAACATCGGGCCGCCGGGGCCTCCCTTGAAGCCGCCGAAGTCCTTGCCGAAATCCTTGAAGAAGTCCTTCTTGTCCTTGTCCGGCTCCTTCTTGTCGTCCTTGCCGGGCTGCTCGGCCAGGAGGGGCGACAACAGGAACGCCGCCGACAGGCAGAACATCAGTCCTGTCCAGGTGCGCTTGCTCATTCAGAATCCTCGTCTGCGATGGGGGAAGGGGCCGGTGGTCGCCCGAACGTGTTGACGGCAGGCGACGACGCTCCGCGTACCCGAACGTGGGCGAACAAGCCAATGTGAGGAAGTATACTTGATTTTCGTGAAAATCCGATGAGAGACGAATTGCTGCGGACTTGGTGTTCGCAACGCGGTCGTGGTACAACTTTCCATCATGAACCTGTCCATCCTCTACCGCGGGCCGCTGTCGAGCTGCAACTACGACTGCGGCTACTGTCCCTTCGCGAAACGCCAGGAGTCGCACGCCGAGCTGCGTAACGATCATCGTGCGCTCGAACGCTTCGTTGACTGGGCCGGGTCGCATCCCGAAATCGACCTCGGCGTTCTGTTCACCCCCTGGGGCGAGGCGCTGATTCGCGCCTGGTATCAGGACGCGCTGGTCCGCCTGACGAATCTGCCGCACGTTCGCAAGGCGGCGATCCAGACGAATCTTTCGTGCAAGCTCGACTGGGTCGAAGCGTGCGACAAAAGCAAGCTCGCGCTGTGGACGACGTATCACCCCGGCGAAGTCGAACGCCAGAACTTCCTGGCGAAATGCCACGAACTGGAGCGGCGCGGCGTGCGCTTCAGCGTTGGCGTGGTCGGACTGCACGAGCACCGCGCCGAGATCGAATCGCTGCGGCGCGAACTGCCGAGCCACGTCTACCTGTGGATCAACGCCGCCAAGGATCGGCCCGACCAGTACGACGCCGACGACGCGGAGCGGTTCACCGCCATCGACCCGCTGTTCCCGATCAACAACACGCGGCACGCCAGCCTGGGCAGGCCGTGCAACGCGGGGCACACCGCGATCTCGGTCGATGGCGACGGCGTGATGCGCCGCTGCCACTTCATCAAGGAGCCGATCGGCAACCTCTACGCCGCCGACTTCGCCGAGTCGCTGAAGCCGCGATCCTGCGTGAACGCGACGTGCGGCTGCCACATCGGCTACGTCCACCTGCCGCACCTGGAGCTTGCCCAGGTGTTCGGCGACGGCCTGCTGGAGCGCGTCCCCGCGACGCCGCTGGGCCGAACGGCGAAGGGACCATAAACTACGCACTCTGAATCTCCGCCTCCCCCCGCAAGGTCGCTTCGCATGGCATTGGATGCTTCTCCCTGGCTGCAACCCCTTGCAGGCCCCGTGTCGGCCGACGCGGCGCTCACTTGCCTCGCCCCGGCGGTGCAGTCGTGGTTCCGCGCCAGCTACGGCACACCGACACACGCGCAGCGGCTCGCCTGGCCGGCGATCACGCAAGGGCAACATTTGCTGCTCAGTTCGCCGACTGGGACCGGCAAGACGCTCGCCGCCTTCCTGCCCATCGTCAGCGACATTCTCAACGACGAATCATTCGGCGGCCTGCGCTGCCTCTACCTCGCGCCGCTCAAAGCACTCGGCCGCGACGCCCGCAACAACCTGCGCCAACACTGCCGCGAGATCCATCTCAGCTTCGCCCCCGACCTGCCGCGCGTGCGCGTCGGGCTGCGGACCGGCGACACGTCGCCGCGCGTGAAGCAGCGGCACTGGACCGACCCGCCGCACGTGTTGATGACGACGCCCGAAAGCCTGGCGGTGCTGCTGACGCATCCGCGCGCTGCCGACTTGTTTCGCACGCTGCGCTGGGTCGTGGTCGACGAGGTCCACGCCCTGTCGTGCAGCAAGCGCGGGGCCGACCTCGCTGTCAGCCTGGAACGGCTGGAGTCGCTGACGGAGTCACCATTGCAGCGGATTGGCTTGTCGGCGACCTGCACGCCGCTGAGTGTCGCGGCGAAGTTCCTGGTCGGCGCGGGACGTGTCTGCCAGCTCGCGCAGGTGCCGGACCGCACCGACATGCAGTTGCTCGTCGAAGCGCTGCTGCCGGAACCAAGCGACGGCGTGACGCCGCGCTTCCTGACCCGGCTGCTGGAACGGCTCGACGAGGAACTGCAGCAGCAGCGGACGACGTTGATCTTCACCAACACGCGCAGCCTGGCCGAGCGCGTCACCTGGGCGCTGCGGCGCCGGCATCCGCAGCGGGCCGACGAGATCGGCGTGCATCATTCGTCGCTGTCGGCTGCCCGACGAAGGCTCGTCGAACGCCAGCTCAAGAACGGCGATCTCTGGGTCGCCGTCAGCAGCGCCAGCCTCGAACTCGGCATCGACATCGGCAGCGTCGACAGCGTCGTCTTCGTGCATCCCCCCGGCGGCGTGGTGCGGCTGCTCCAGCGCCTCGGCCGCTCCGGGCACCGCCCCGACCAGCCGCGCCGCGGGCTGGTGCTGACGGCGTCGGTGAGTGAACTGTTGGAAGCGACCGTGACCGCCGCGTCGGGGCGCGACAGCCAACTGGAGCCGCTTCAGCCGTCGAAAGCGCCGTTCGACGTGCTGTGCCAGCAGCTGGTCGGCATGGCGATGACCGGGGCGTGGACCATCGACGAGGCCGAGTCACTGCTGCGGCGAACCTTGCCGTTCGAGGCGATCACGCGAGCCGAACTCGAAGACTGCGTCGACTATCTCTCCGGCCGACGCCGTGACGGAACCGCGTGGCTGCCGTCGCGGCTGCGCTGGGAAGGCGACCGCTTCATGATCCTCGACGACCGCACCGCCAAGCTGCTGCGCCGCAACCTGGGCACGATCCTCAGCGAAGACCCGTGCCGTATCCAGCTTCGCAAGCCGGTCGAGAATCCCGGCGACGACCTGCCCGACACGGTACTGGTCGGTGAGATCGACGAGATCTTCGCGAACCAGTTGCAGCCCGGCGACCGCTTCGTGCTGGACGGACGCTGCCTGGAGATGCGGCGGCGCGACGGGTCGGAGGTGCTGGTCGAGGAGGTGCTGGGCCGGCCGCTGGTGCCGCGCTGGACCGGGTCGGGCGTGCCGATGCCTTCCGATCTGGCGCAGCGGCTGTACCTGTTCCGCGTGCAGGCGGCCGAGCTGCTGCGCGAAGGAAGTGACGCGCTGAACGCCTGGCTGCGCGCGGACTACGGCCTGCACGACGAGGCGGCCGACATCCTCACGCGCTACTTCACGATGCAGGAAACGGTCAGCGAGATCCCCGACCTCGGCACGCTGCTCGTCGAATGCGTCAGTCTTCAGGGCTGCGTCGAGCACTACCTGCACACGCCGCTGCCCCGTCCCGCCAACGACACGCTTGCAAAACTATTGACGTGGCGCATGCAGGCGAAGCACGGCCTGCGCGCCGCCGCGATGGCGCTCGACCTCGGCATCCTGATCGTCGGCGAGGAGATGCTGCCGATGGCGCCCGACGCGTGGCGCGGTCTTTTGCGCGACGACGGCTTCGAGGACGACTGGCACCGCTGCCTGGAGCAAGGCGACACGGTGCGCCAGGCGTTCGGCCGGGTCGCGCAGACGGGCCTGATGGTGCTGCGCAGCCCGCAGGGGCGCAAGCGCCAGGTCGGCGGCCGCGACTGGGCGGAGCGGCGACTCTTCGACGTGGTGCGCAGTCAATGCCCCGACTTCGTGCTGCTGCGGCAGGCGGAGCGCGAGGTGTGGGAAGCCGCCAGCGACGCGGCCACCGCACGGGCGTTCCTGCGCCGCGTGCCGAGCTTGCAGATCCGCGTGCGCCACCTGCCGCAGCCGTCGCCGTTCGCGGAGGGGTTCTGGCAGAACCCGATCGCGCTGGCCGACGCCTACCTCGCGCCGGACGAGGCGCTGTCGCAGCTCCATCGCGAGATGACGGAGCGCGCCCCGCCATGATCCGCGTGCTGGACGACTGGCTGCTGCTGCCGGAGCGGATCGCGCTGCACGAGCCGACCGCGACCGCCGTCGTCGCCGACGTGCATCTCGGCTACCACGAGGCACGCCGCCACCAGGGCGACGCGCTGCCGCTGCTCGGCGTCGCCGACGTTTGGCGGCCCATCGAAATCGCGCTTCGGCGAGCGCCTTTTCAACGCCTGCTCGTCGCTGGCGACCTCTTTGAACGCGGCTACGACACCGAACTTTGGCTGCCGTCGCGCGAGCATCTGCGTTCGCTGGGCATCGGCTGGATCGGCCTGGTCCCAGGCAACCACGACCGCAACGCCGAAAAACACGCCGACGTGCTGACGCTGTTTCCCGATGGCTGCGTGCTGAACGACTGGCGCGTGCTGCACGACGCCGACAGGAAAACCACTGGCCGCGTCGTGCAGGGACACTGGCATCCGAGCGTCCGCTGGGGCCGCGTCAAATGCCCGTGCTTCGTCGTCGAGCCGAATCGGCTGATCCTGCCAGCTTACTCACCCGACGCCGCCGGCGTGAGACTGACCGCCGACCAGCTCGCCGCCGACGCGCGGTTCTTCGCAGCAACGCCGTCAGGAATCGTCGAAGTCAACGCAAAGATCCCTTCCGCCATGAGGAGACGAGA
>JAYSSW010001008.1:0-5809 GCA_043720335.1 Planctomycetia bacterium | reverse complement strand
ACGAATGCCGAATCATCCGCAATGCTTTCCGCGGCGAATGGAACTATGAAATCCGACCGCGATCGTAATATCCGGCAAATTATTTCTGCGCGGCTCCTAAGGCGTGGAAAGGTTCGCCTCTGAACGCCGGCGGCTTCATCCCACGCGGTACTTCGCTACCACGTCCTCATCAAGCTCGACGCCCAGGCCTGGCTCCTCCGGCACGCGGATCTCGCCGTCGACGACGGGGAAGCGCTGCTTGGTGAGCGTCTGCCGCAGGGCGCCTTGCTCGACGCAGTACTCGAAGTAGTGCGTGTTCGGCAGGGCGGCGACGAAGTGCAGCGACGCCGCGATGTTGATGCCGGTCTTGTACGAGTGGTTGACGCACAGGCGGTGGCGCTCGACCGAGTCCCAGCCGATGCGCTTGCTGCGGGCCAGGCCGCCGACGCGGGTCACGTCGACCTGGGCCACGTCGATGCCGCCCCGGTCCATCATGGTGCGGAACTCGGCCACGTCGCAGATCTCCTCGCCGGCGGCGATGCGCATCGGCGGGTTGCTGGCGCTCAGGCGGGCGTAGCCTTCAAGGTTGTCGGGGTGCAGCGGCTCCTCCAGCCAGGCGAGCTGGAACGGCTCGAATTGTTTCGCCCGGCGGATCGCGGTCGCGGTGTCCCAGCAGATGCCGGCGTCGACCATCAGTTCAACCGCATCACCCAGCCCGGTGCGGGCGGCGCGGACGTGGGCGATGTCGCTCGCCTCGCTCAGCCCCATCGGGCCCCAGCCGAACTTCACCGCCTTGTAGCCGGCGCCGACGAGCTTGCGGGCGATCTCCTCCGTCTCGGCCGGAGTGTCGCCGAACAGGATGGAAGCGTAGGCGCGGAACTGCTTGCGGAAGCCGCCGCCGAGGAGCTGGTAGACGGGCCGGCCGGTCGCCTTGCCCATGATGTCCCACAGGGCGATCTCGACACCGCTCATCGCCTGGATGGCGGCGCCCTGCCGGCCGAAGAAGATCGACCCCTCGACCATGCGGTGGACCAGCCGGTCGATCTCGAACGGGTCTTCGCCCAGGACGCACTCGGCCAGGCCGCGGCAGATCTTGTGCGACACCCGCGCGTCGATGATCGCCTTGGCGACCGACGACGACGAGTCGACCTCGCCCAGCCCGACGAAGCCGTCGTCGGTGTGGACCTTCACGACGAGCGTTTCCTGGCTGCCGTCGCAGCGCTCGTTGACGTCCGGCAGCCGCAGGTGGATCGCTTCGACGCGCGTGATCTTCATGGCGTATCCGTGGAGAGAAGGAGTTTGTGCCTTCGCGTCAGGATACGACGTGCGGCGAGCAAGGGCGAAGGGGAGCGTCAATCGGCCGTCATCTGGGCTTCGAGCTGCCGGAAACCGGGGAACAGGCTCATTCTTCGCCCCGCGTGAGGGCCATGATTTGTTCAGTGGTAACATCCGGGAGTGCGGCGCCGCGAGCGTTACGCAGCCACACTTCAACAGATGGATGAGCCGCACGCTTCTGGCGCAGTGCTTCCAGCCAGTCGGCCAGCTCCTCCAGCTGCGGAGCCTGCAGTTTCTCGATGGCGGCTTCGATTTCCATGATGGTGTTCACGAAAGCGGCTCCCATTTTGACTTAAACAGTTATGACCGAAGCACTCAGACAGGCAAATTCGACGTGCCGACCTGCCCCGGCGGGGCAGCGGAGTGTAGCCACGGGTGGAGCGCAGCGCAACCCGTGGGAAGGGTGCCGCGCGGGAATTCGCCCCGGCAGGGGCGACGGAGTCTCCATCGCCCCTGCCGGGGCGAGCTGAACCAGCCTCTCGCAACCACGGGTTGCGCTGCGCTCCACCCGTGGCTACATCCCGTTGCCCCCGCCGGGGCAAGGAATAATCGAGGCACGGCGTTTGGGCCGTGCCTCGCGGGGCCTTCGCTAGATCTTGACGAAGTCCTTGTCAAACTGGAAAGCCCTGGCTCGGAACAGGAAGTCGACGATGTTCCCCTCGTGGGGCTGCAGCCAGTTCAGGGCGATCGTCTTCATCGGGCCGATGTTCAGGCGGTCGATGTGGTTGGAGTCGGCGAAGGCTCGCTGCATCTTCGCGTCCTCGGTGATCAGCGAGCAGACCAGCGTCGGGCCGATCTTGTCGAGCATGTCGGCCTGCGGGCACTCGACGACCGTCGTGAAGGGGAACATGTATTCCTTCTTCGCGATCGCCTTCTCCGGGTTCTCGCAGTAGACGACCGTGGCCCGCAGGTAGTCGCAGTGGTCCTTCTTGATGAGGCGCGGGGCGTACTTCGCGGTGAAGTCGATGACGCCCGCTTCCTTGCAGTCGGCGTCGATCTGGGAGTTGACGGCGTCGGCCTGGCCCTTGACGGTGAAGGCCGCGAGGGCCGACTTCGGGTCCTCGGGGGGGAGCGGCATGACGGGGCCCATGCGTTCGGCGAGGGCCTCGGCGATCTTCTTGCCGTGCCGCGACACCCAGATGCCGGAGCAGTTGATGCAGCCTCGGCCGCTGTTGACGAAGACGCTGTCGACCATGAGGTCGAGATGCTTCTCCCAGTTGTCGACCTGGTCGTCGGCAAGGATGATCTTGCTGAAGCCGGGGCCGTGCGCCTGGACGCGGTGGTTGCCCTTGTACTGCTCGACGGTGGCGCTGCCGCCGAAGATGAGGCTCTTGGGGCTGTGCGCGAGTACCGCAGCGCCGACGTCGCCGAGGCCGGGGTAGATGGCGATGGCCTGTTTGGGGATGCCTGCCTGGATGAAGGCTTGGGTCATGCGGTACGGAGTCCAGGGTTCCTGGGGGCCTGGCTTGAGGACCAGGCCGATCTGCATCGGGATGATCGGCAGCCAGAGGGTGTGGACGCCGGGCGAGTTGGAGGGCAGGACCATGCCGAGGACGGGAGACTGGGCCTGGTAGCTGACGGGGACGCCGCGCGACTCGACGCCGTAGCCGCGCGAGAGGATGTCGAGGTCGAGGCCGCGGGTGAGGGAGTCGAGGATCTTGTCCATGTTGGCCAGGACGAAGTGGTTCTTTTCCATGTTGAACTTGCACATGTGCTCGGGCAGTCCGGTGGTGGCGGACTGCATGCGTGCGAACTGGTCGGGGGTCTGCGAGCCGTCGCCGAGGGGGAGTTCGGCCTTGGCGTACAGTTCGCCGGCCTTCTTGACGATCTCGAGGATCTGCTTGATGGGGATCTCGCGCAGCACCTCGCGGGCGCGCTTGGCGTGCCGCATGTCGCGTTCGACGAGTCCGCCGTTGGCCCGGCTGACCTCGGCGAGCGCCTCGCCGGTGTCGAAATGCACGACCTTGTCGAGGTCCAGGCTCTTGTAAGGCTCGCCCCAGCGCGAGATCGGGATGTGCAACATGGGTGGGAACTCCGGAAAAAGGGATCGGTTACGGGCAGGCGATGGAAAGACCTCGTCCCGCGTTGGGGATCAGCATCTCACGGAAAGCCCAGGGATTCCTATCCCTGGGGATTTGCATACCCAGGGACGGCTGTCCCTGGGCTTTCGGCGGTTCATTTGCTTCGGACGTGGGACAACCCACGCTGGGGTGAAACCACACAGTTGTCTTTCGTTTGCTGTTCGCATCTCCCAAACAGCGCCATGGACGGCGACGCGGCTGCCACCATTCAGTCTAGTCGCCCCCCGGTTCGCGAACCAGCGACAATGGGCAAGGTTGGTCACGGCGACTCGCTCCGCAGCAGCGCCTCGGCCCAGAGCGCGTCGGCGTCGGGCAGCGGCGGGCGCGGCGGCCGGGCGTAGTCGATCGCGCGCTCGTAGCGGGCTTCGTCGTAGGCCCGGTCGAGACAACTCCGCAACGCCAGCGGCACCGATTCGTCGCCACGCAGCGGGATGCCGGGAACCGGCAGCGGGTCGCGCACGCCGAACGGCCAAACCGCCGCCTGCGGCGAATCCTTCGCCCGGCACACGAGCAGGTAGTACAGCCCCTTCGCGATGCGCGGCTTCCCCAGCGGCGGCGGCTTGCCTGCGCGCAGCAAATTGATCTCGACGAAGTTGACGCCGAGCGCGAGGCATTCCTGACGCTTCGCCAAGTACGACTTGCGGTCAGCGCCGGCCGACTTGTTCGACGGGCTGAGCAGCTCGATCACGGTGACGACTCGGCGTTCCTGAGCGTCGATGATCTTCAGGAACGGCTTGCCGATGCCTCGGCTAACAGGAAGCGTCACGGTGCGCGGCGCGACGGCGGTCCCTTGCGGCGACGACAGCGAGGGCGAAACTTGCAGGGTTTCATCGCCAGCGACGTAAACATCGGGCTTGCCGAGCAGACGGCGCGGACCGTTGGCCGACTCTTCGACCCAGACATGGCGGTCGGCGGCGGCCAGGTAGCCGTTGGGCAGGTGCGCGTTCAGCTCGGCGCGCATCGCGACGATCAGCGTCAGATGCAGGTCCGACCAGATGGCGGGATCTTCCAGGTACGGGTCCATGCCCGGAAATGGCGACGGCATGCTACTTTCCCTTCTCCAACAGCGCCTCGGCCCACGCGGCGGCGGCTTCGTCGAGCGGGGACGCGGGGGGCTGGGCGTAGTCGATCTCGTTGTCGTAGGGGCCGCTGTCGTAGGCCCAGTCGAAGCACGGCTGCAGGGCCAGCGCCGCGCAGCCGTCCTCCGGCTTGAGCGGCACCGCGATCTCCGGCAGCCGCTCCCGCAGCGACACCGGCCAGATCGCCGCGCGCGGGTACTCCGCCGCCCGGCTGACCAGCACGTAATAGTCGGCGTCCGGCGGTGCGGGGCTGCCCAGAGGCATGCGGCGGCCGCCGCGCAGCAGGTCGATCTCGACCAGGTTCGTGCCGGTCGCCAGGTACTCGTTCCGCTTGGCGAGGTAGGCGTCGCGGTCCTCGCCGGGCGCTTTGTTGGAGGGGCTGAGAAGTTCGACGACAGTGACGACGCGGTCGGAACGGGCCTCCATGATTTTGAGGAAGCGGTTGCCCCGGCGGCGCTTCGCGGACAGCTTCGACGTGGCTGGCGCTTCGAGCGTCGCCAGCGCGGCTGACGGCTCGACGCTCTCGGACGGCACGGTCAACGTCACGTCTGGCTCGTACTGCTTTGTGCGAAGGTCGCCGTTCGGCTCGTGCAGCCAGATGTGCGTGTCGGACCATACGGAATAGCGGCGCGGTACACGATGTTTCAGCTCGCGCTGCATGGCTGCGATCAGCCCCGCGTGAAGCGGCGCCCAGAACGGCGGCGACTCCAGGTACGGGTCCATGCCCGGAAACGGCGACGGCATGCTCGGCCTCCCGTGGTTGACGATTCGCTCTCGCGCTGGGCGAACGGCCTGCGTGAGCGGACTGGTGGAATTTGCAACACCTGCAAGGTTCTACCGGCCCGCTTACGCAGGCCGTTCGCCAAGAACGCCCGCTCACTCGCCGACGTAGTCGAGGATCGGCCAGTACGAGGCGCCCTTGCCGGGGATCTTCGCGCTGACGCGCAGCGCCCCTTTCGGCACGACGGCGGTTCCCTCGAAGGCGCCGTTCTTGCGCGGCAGGAACAGGAACTTGCCGCCCGGCATCACGAACGCCATGTCGGAGCACGTCGATTCGACGCGGACGTGGATCTTCGTGCCGGCCTCCAGCTTGCCTTGCAACGGCGCCTTCAACACGCGGATCGCCACGCCGGGGTAGTCGAAGGCATTCACCAGGCCGGGGAAGCTCTTGTCTTCGAGCAGCGTGCGGACCTCCTTCGGCTCGATCCCCAGCTTGAGCAGCCCGACGCTGACCTTCGGCCACGGCTGGAACGTCTCCTTGGTGACGACGGGGTTGAGGAGCTGCCATTTCGCGTCGTTGGGGAAGTGCGAGAAGATGAGCGCGTCGGCGGGGGG
>JAYSSW010001007.1:0-2748 GCA_043720335.1 Planctomycetia bacterium | reverse complement strand
TGCACATCACCTGGGAGAACGAAGGGCGCCTCGAAGTCGACGAGACGAAGGGCGAACTGGAAGTCGTCTACCCGTCGGCCAGCATCAAGGCGGAACCGCACGTCGCGGTGGTCGACGCGAACGTCAAACGCAAGGGGACAGCCGAGGCGGCGGAGGCGTACCTGAAGTTCGCCTACACCGACGCCGCCCAGGAGATCATCGCCAAGCACTACTATCGGCCGATCAACAAGGACGTCCTGGAGAGGAACCGCGAGCGGTTCCCGGACATCAAGCTGTTCCCGGTGACGAGTTTCACCGCTGGCTGGGACGAGGTGCAAAGCCGCTTCTTCGCCGACGGCGCGGTGTTCGACCAGATCTATCGGCCTCGCGGAAAATCCTGAAACACCAACGAATCACATGCAGACATGAGAGACACGACCATGGTTGCAACAAATCGCAATTGGCTGAATGAGAAGGACGAGCTGGCCGCCCACCTCACCGACGTGGCGTACCGGCGGCTGCTCGACCAGGGACTGACGGGATCGTTCCTCGACCTCGAACTCGGCCTTTGGCGCGACATCCGCGTCGCGGTCGAGCGCAACTGGCCGGCCGACACGCCGAACGTGCTGAATCGCGTCACGGTGGAGGCGGTTTGATGTCGTCGGTGAACCAGCGCGTGCTCCCCGGGTTCGGCATCGGCCTGGGGATCTCGCTCTTCTACCTGAGCCTGATCGTGCTGATCCCGCTCGGCGCCTGCTTCCTGCGGGCGTCGTCTCTGAGCTGGGACCAGTTCGCCGCCACCGTGTGGAACGACCGCGCCCGCGCCGCCTACGAACTCACGTTCGGCGCGTCGCTGGCGGCGGCGGTCGTGAACGCGGGGATCGGCCTGCTGCTGGCGTGGGTGCTGGTTCGCTACGACTTCCCCTTGAAACGCCTGTTCGACGCGCTGGTCGATCTCCCCTTTGCGCTGCCTACGGCGGTCGCGGGACTGGTGTACGCCGGGCTGTACGCGCCCAATGGCTGGTTCGGGCAGTTCCTGGTTCCGCTGGGCATCGAAGGGGCGTACTCGCGGCTGGCGATTGTGCTGGTGCTGACCTTCACCGGGCTGCCGTTCGTCGTGCGGACGTTGCAGCCGGTGCTGGAAAGCTTGGACGCCGAAGTCGAGGAGGCGGCGGCATCGATGGGGGCGTCGCGCTGGCAGATTTTTCGCTGGGTGATCTTCCCCAACCTGCTCCCCGCCCTGCTCACCGGCTTCGCGCTCTCGTTCGCCCGGGCGCTCGGCGAGTACGGCTCGGTGATCTTCGTCGCCGGGAACATGCCGTACCGCACCGAGATCGCGCCGGTGCTGATCGTCGCGCGGCTCGAAGAATTCGCTTACAGCGAGGCGACCGCGCTCGCCGTGGTGCTGCTGATGTTCTCGCTGGTGTTGTTGGTCCTCATCAATGGTTTGCAGCGCTGGAGCCGAACCCATGCAAGCTGAAGCAGGCAGCAGCCGAGGCAGGCAGCAGGAATCGCCGCTGGTGCGCTGGACGCTCATCGGTCTGGCGCTGGCCGTGCTGACGATCCTGGTGATCGTGCCGGTGGTGAACGTGTTCGCCCAGGCGCTGGCCGGCGGCGTCGGCGTCTACTGGGACACGCTGTTCGCCAGCGCCGACACGCGCCACGCGATCCTGCTGACGCTCACGGTGGCCCCGGTCGCGGTCGTTCTGAACGTGCTGTTCGGCGTGGCGGCGGCGTGGACCATCGCACGCTTCCGCTTCCCGGGCCGCACGCTGCTCATCACGCTCATCGACCTGCCGTTCTCGGTGTCGCCCATTGTTGCTGGGCTGGTGTTCGTGCTGCTGTTCGGCTTGCAGGGCTACTTCGGCGCTTGGCTGCAAACGCACGGCTTCCCGATCATCTTCGCGACGCCGGGGCTGATCCTGGCCACGACGTTCGTCACCTTCCCGTTCGTGGCGCGGGAGTTGATCCCGGTGCTGGAAGCGATCGGCCCGGAGGAGGAGATGGCCGCCCTCAGCCTGGGCGCCAAGCCGTGGCAGATGTTCTGGCATGTGACGCTGCCCAACATCAAGTGGGGGCTGCTCTACGGCGTGATCCTGTGCAACGCCCGCGCGATGGGCGAGTTCGGCGCCGTCTATGTCGTGTCGGGGCGCATCGCCGGGCAGACCGACACGCTGCCTCTGCGAGTGGAGAAGCTGTTCCAGGAGTACAACACGCCCGGCTCGTTCGCGGTGGCGTCGGTGCTGACGCTGCTGTCGCTGGTGACGCTGGTCATCAAGGTCACGCTCGAGCGCAAGGTGCGCAGCGAAACAACCCAGAAGATCAAGGAAATCGCCGTGGACGCCAAGCAAGGAATCGCCTCATGAGCATTGTCGTTCAAAACGTCTCCAAGCGGTTCGGCGACTTCGTGGCCCTCGACCGCGTGAGCCTGACCATTCCCACCGGCTCGCTGTGCGCGTTGCTGGGGCCGTCCGGGTCGGGCAAGACGACGCTGCTGCGCATCCTGGCCGGGCTGGAGATCCCCGACTCGGGCGAGGTCTTCTCGCACGAGAAGAACGTCACGAACCGCCAGGCCCGCGAGCGCGACGTCGGCTTCGTCTTCCAGCACTACGCCCTGTTCCGCCACATGACCGTGTTCGACAACATCGGCTTCGCGCTCAAGGTGCGTAAGCGCCCGAAGGCGGAGATCCGCGAGCGCGTCTCCGAACTGCTGCACCTGATCCGGCTCGACGGGCTGGAGCATCGCTACCCGTCCGAGTTGTCCGGCGG
>JAYSSW010001006.1:0-5813 GCA_043720335.1 Planctomycetia bacterium | reverse complement strand
CGGGCGCCGACGACGACCTGCACCTGGCCGCGCGCGATCCGCCGCCAATAGTTGCCCCGCTCGGCGTTCTGCAGGTGGCTGTGCAGGATCGCCACGTCGGCGCAGCGCCCCTTGAAGGCCTGCGTCGTCTGCGGCGTCAGGCTGATCTCCGGCACCAGCACCAGCGCTTCCTTGCCCTGCTTCACGACCTCGTCGATGGCGCGCAGGTACAGTTCCGTCTTGCCGCTGCCAGTGATGCCGTGCAGCAGGAACGGCTTGAAGCCCCCTTCGCGCACCGCCGGTTCGAGGATCGCCCACACCTTCGCCTGGTCGTCCGTCAGATGCACCGGGACGCTCGGCTCAGTTTGTTCTTCCAACTTCGCCTTCGGCTCGTCCGCGCGCAGCGACGATTGCTCGACCCGGCTCGCCTTGCGACGGGCCAGGCCCTTGTCGATGATCGCTTTGATCGGGCCAGCGCCGCACGCTGCTTTCCTCTCCAGCTCCTTCGCCTCGATCGGCTGGCCGTGCGACTTCAGCAGCTCAATCAAGTGCTTCTGCTTCGCGGGCATCGGCGGCAGCTTCGTCGGCCACAGCGCCTCCGGCACCAGCTCGATCAGCGTGATCGCCTTCGTCCCTGCTTGTTGGCGCACGCCGGCCGGCACGACCGCGTTCAGCACCTGACCCCAGCCGCACAGGTAGTAGTCGGCCATCCAGCGCGTCAGTTTCAGCAGATGCTCGGTCAGCAGCGCGTCGTCGTCGAGCACCTGCAAGATGCTCTTCACGGCTCGGTCGGGCGTCGCCTCGGTCATGCCGACGCAGAAGCCGATGGTCTGCTTGTCCCCCTTGCCGAACGGCGCGAGGACGCGCTTGCCCACGGCGACCGCGTCGGCGAGCGTGACCGGGACCGCGTAGGTGTAGGCGTGGTCGAGCGGCCGATCGAAGACGATCTCGGCGTAGCGCCCCGAGACCGGCTGCGATTCCGGTTCCGCTTCGACGAAGAGCGAGGGTTGATGGGAGGTTGACACGTTGGGACCGCCTGGCCTTTTTCCCGGATTCTACCACGGCGAGGCGGCCCCAGCGAGGTCGGTTGACGGCTAGGTCTGAGGCTGGCCCGCAGCGAGCGCCGCGTTGTGCCTCTTCAGCGAGCTGTGGTGGTAGCCGTAGACGAAGTAGAGCACCAGGCCGATGCCCAGCCAGATCGCGAGGCGAAGCCAGGTGGCGGGCGGCAGGAAAAACATCAACAGGAGGTTGACCGCGATCCCCAGCGGGGCGACGACGTAGACGAGCGGGCAGCGGAACGGCCGCGGCGCTTCGGGGCGCTGGATGCGCAGGATCAGCACCGCCGCGCAGACGACGACGAAAGCGAACAGCGTGCCGATGTTGACCATCTCCTCCAGGGTGAGGATCGGGGTGAACGCGGCGACGAACATCATGAGCACGCCGGTGATGATCGTCGAGATGTGCGGCGTCTGGAACTTGGCGTGGACGGCGCCGAAGACGCTCGCCGGCATCAGCCCGTCGCGGGCCATCGCCAGGAAGATGCGCGACTGGCTGAGGAAGGTGATGAGCAGCACGCTCGTCATCCCCGCGAGGGCGCCGAGGGCGATCAGCACGGCGGAGGCGTTGGCGAGGAACGAGTTGCCTTCCTCCCCCTGGACGGCGAACGCCGACGCGACGGCGGCGTTGGTGTCGATTTCGGGGTAGGGGACCATGCCTGTTATGATCGCCGAGACCGCGATGTACAGGATCGTGCAGGTGAAGAGCGACACGATGATGCCGAACGGCACGTCGCTCTTGGGGTTGACCGCCTCCTCGGCGTGCGTGGAGATCGAGTCGAAGCCGATGAAGGCGAAGAAGACAAGCGCGGCGCCGAGCAGCACTCCGGAGATGCCATAGGGCATGTAGTTGCTGCGTGTGGCGTCGTCGAACTTCTCCAGTGTCTTGTTGATGCCGATCATGCCGACCATGCCCCATTTCTCAAGGACCTTCTCCGGCGCCTTCGCGCGCGCCTTGGCGAGAACCGCCTTGGCGGCGGTGACGTCGGCGGGTTCGACGGGGAGATCCTTGGCGTAGCGGGCCTTCACTTTCGCCAGGTATTCGGAGGTCGGGTACTTCTCCGACTGCTCGGTGAGGAAGATCGCCAGGGCGTGCTTCTTGAGCGCGCCGGCCTTGGTCTTGTCTTTCAGCTCGTCCTTGGCGTAGTCCCCCGCGATCTCGGGGATCAGGTTCTGCTCCGGCATCTTGCGGGCTTCGACGGGAATGTCGGTCCAGTTGCTCGGCTTCACGAAGCCGACGCCGACGCCGATCACGAACAGCACGACGCCGAGCTTGAGGATGACGAGCGCGGTGTTGGAGGCGGCGCTCTCCTTGATGCCGATGACGAGGATGACGGTGCAGACGCCCAGGATGAAGACGGCGGGCAGGTTGAACCAGGCGCCGGGATGGGAGAAGGGGTCGTTGCACAAATGCTCGGGCACGACCCATTCAGGCCCGAACAAGATGGCGAGCATCGTGTTGAGGTACTTCGACCATACCGCGGCGACGGTCGCGGCGCTCATGGCGTATTCGAGGATGAGGTCCCAGCCGATGATCCAGGCGAAGATCTCGCCGAGCGTGGCGTAGGCGTAGGTGTAGGCGCTGCCCGCGACCGGCGCCATCGAGGCGAACTCGGCGTAGCAGAAGGCCGCCAGCGCGCAGGCGACGCCGGCGACGATGAACGACAGGACGATGCCCGGCCCCGCGTCGTTGGCGGCGACGCGGCCGGTCATCACGAAGATGCCCGCGCCGATGATCGCCCCGATCCCCAGCGAGGTCAAGCCGATCTTGCCCAGCACGCGCTTCAGGCGGTTGTCGCTCGCCATCTCCGCGTGCAGCAGCTCGAGCGATTTGGTTTGAAGAAGCTGTTTCCAGAACATGGTTTTCCTTTGCTCTCAAGGCCGCGTCGTTACGATCCAGGGAGAGGCTGTCCGCGTTGCTTCCACACGAAAAAAACCGGGATGCCCGACAGCACGATCAGGAAGCTCGGCCAGCTGTTGACCGGCTTCGCGACCAGCAGCGCCAGCGCCATCACAGCGCACAACAGCACGTACAGCGCCGGCAGCTCCGGGTAGCCAGGCACACGGTAGGGACGAGGCAGGTCGGGCTGCGTGCGCCGCAGCACGAACACCGCTGACACCGTCGCGATGTAGAAGAGCAGGGCCGCGAAGATGATGTAGTCGAGCAGTTCGCTGTAGCTGCCGGTGAACAGCAGCACGATGGCCCAGGCCGCCTGCAGGACCAGCCCCGCGCCGGGCACGCCGTTCTTGTTCAGCTTGCCAACCGACTGGAAGAACATCCCGTCCTTCGCCATCGCGTAGTAGAGGCGAGGCCCCATCAGCACCAGGCCGTTGACGCAGCCGAACGTCGAGATCATGACGACAACTGCCATCAGCTTGACGCCGAAGCCCGGCGACACTCGTTCCAAGACGGCGGTGCCGACACGGTCGTCCTTGGCGTGGTCGATGCCGCGCAGGAACGTCTTGTTGGTCTCCGCCACGTTCGGGTTCGGCTGGGAATCCTTCGACCCGTGCAATGGAAGCGCAGCGAGGTAGGCGAGGTTCGCCAGCACGTACAGCACGATCACCAGCACCGTGCCGAGCATCAGGCCCCACGGCAGCGTCCGCTGCGGGTTCTTCACTTCGCCGGCGATGAAGGTGATGTTGTTCCAGGCATCGGATGAGAACAACGGCCCGACCATCGCGCCGCACAGCACCAGCACCACCGCGACCGACGCGAACGGGGCGATGCGATACGCCTCGGCGTAGCGAGCGGTGCCGGTGATGCCGTCCCACAGGTTCGCGCGGTTGAGCTGGATGGCTTCCGGGTGCGCAGCGAGCGTCAAGCCGAGGACGATGAGCAGCCCCAGGCCGAGCATCTTCGCGACGGTGAAGATGTTCTGCACCCAGCGTCCCGATTCGATGCCCCGGCTATTGAGGATCGTCAGGAACACGATCAGCGCCGTGGCGACCAGCTGCCCCGCCGAGATGCCGAAGCCGGTCCGCTTGAAGAACGACATCGGCTCATCCATCCACGGGACCGGCAGCTTCCAATCGATATTGAGCGAATCGGTTTGCCAGAGGATGGCGTCGGTGCCCAGTTCAGGCACGAGCACGCCGAGGAATTTGGCGAAGGCGACGGCTACGGCGGCGATGAAGCCTGTCTGAATGACGAGGAAGCAGGTCCAGCCGTAGAGGAAGCCGGAGAGCGGCCCGTAGGCTTCGCGGAGGAAGACGTACTGCCCGCCGGCCTTGGGCATCATGCTGGCGAGTTCGGCGTAGCTGAGGGCGCCAAGGATCGTCATCACGCCGGCGACGACCCATAGCAGGATCAGCCAGCCTGACGACCCGACATCGCGGGCCATGTCGGCGGAGACGATGAAGATGCCGGACCCGACCATCGAGCCAGCGACGAGCATCGTGGCGTCGAACAGCCCGAGTCTTCGATGAAAGCTCGTCGGCTCGGTTGAAGCCGTAGATTCAGCCGTCTGCTCCATGGAGATTTCCGTGCGCCGCGTGCATTTTTGTGTATTACCGGAGGCTAAGGTATCAAATGGCCCGCGCAGCGCCAAAGGTTATTTGCTGTCGACGATCAGCGTCACCGGGCCGTCGTTGACCAGCTCCACCTGCATGTCGGCGCCGAAGCGGCCCGTTGCGACCGGGATGCCGAGCGCCTTGACGGCGTTGATGAACGCCTCGTAGAGCGGGATCGCGACGGGCGGCGGGGCGGCGTCGACGAAGCTCGGACGCTTCCCCTTGCGGCAGTCGCCGTGCAGCGTGAATTGGCTGACGATCAGCATCGAGCCGTCCACGTCGCCGAGGTCGCGGTTCATCTTGCCGTCGGCGTCGTTGAAGATGCGCAGCCCGGCGACCTTGTCGGCCAGCCACTGCGCCTGGGCCGGCGTGTCGGTGTGCGTGACGCCGAGCAGCACCAGCAGGCCGCAGCCGATCTCGCCGATCGTTTCGCCGTCGACGACGACCTTCGCCCGGCTCACCCGCTGCACCACCGCGCGCATGAATCGCCTCCGCAGCGGGGCTGTCCGTTCGCCCGTCGCTTGCCACAATGGAACTTGCCCGAACCCACGGAGAGAGAGCACGACCATGGCCGACGACAAGAAGCCGCGCAACCACACGCCGTACCAGGAAAAGATCATCAAGCGGTACTACGGCTCGCAGTCGTCGATCCTGCTGGAGCGGCTGGCGGAGCTGGTCGGGGAATTGTACTTGGCCGAGGGGAAGAAGAAAGAAAAGGCGTGGAAGAACGCCGCCGCCGCGATGGAGAAGCTGGAGGTGCCGGCGACGCGCGTCGCGCATCTGGTGAAGCAGCAGAACCCGTCGCTGGTGGCGGAGCTGGTGAAGGAGCTGGAAGGCAAGAAGTGAGTCAATGCAGCGGCATGTGCGTGAGGATCGCGCCGAGCCAGACGAGCGCGCTGATGACGGCGGGCAGGACCAGAAGGGCTGCCGGGAAAGCCGAGTCGCCGGATTCGAGATGCTGCGGATTCATTGCGTGCTGCCTGTGGAGATCGTGGATCATCGGAAACGTACTTCAGGATTCGTGACGGGTCAAACGACCTTCGCGAAACCGGAAACACGCCCGCGAATTCTCGCTTCGGCCTTCCCGTGCATGGTCGTACAATCATGTGGCGCCGCCCCGGGTCGTTTCGCGCAGTCAACGCGATGAAATATCCATTTTTGTCCGATGTCGCTCTGAAATGATTTCTTGCTCCCATCGGATGGCAATTTTGCCCCGGAGGGGCAACGGGATGTAGCCACGGGTGGAGCGAAGCGCAACCCGTGGTT
>JAYSSW010001005.1:0-5822 GCA_043720335.1 Planctomycetia bacterium | reverse complement strand
GATGCTCGTTGAGGTGGGTGGACAGCTGCTTGACCTGGTCGGCAGCCTCCTGCAGATGCTTCATGCCATTCATCAGGGCGATGACGGTCGGGTAGTGGCTTTTGCGGCGCACGGGACGGCTGAGGTCCCGGCAGTCGGTCAGCCGCGTCAGGAAATGCGTGTGGACCTTCTCGTAAAGCTCCCGCGCGCACTTGTCCGAACTGGCCAGCAGCTGCCTCAAAGGCAGTCTGCGGAGAGGCTGGTCGCTCATGGGGAATACTCCTCGTCGGCTACCTGGAACACCGTCGCCGTGGTATGCTGGGAAAAACCCGCGTCCCTGCGGGAATCGCTGGATTTTCCCTGGAATACAACGTAACCTTGGCCCAGTGGAACAAGGCGATCGTCGTTCAACTCTTGTGGAGAGGGGACGCCGTTGAGTCTTGATCGTAACAGAGACGATGGCTTGCTACAAAGGGATTTGCACGCAACGTAGGGAACAAGCCCTCGCTCCGGCCTGGCGGCCTCGGAAACCGCCCTGGACCGGAAGAAAGAGGCTGCGCGACCGCCGCTAGGCGGCCCGCCAAGAGAATGCAGGAAGGCGTCCATTCCCATGCGGATTCTTCTGCTGGCGGACATCCACGCCAACTGGCCCGCGCTGCAGGCCATCAACGAGACCTTCGACGCGTGCCTGGTGCTGGGCGACCTCGTCGACTACGGCCTGCAGCCAAGCCCCTGCATCGACTGGGTCCGCCGCAACGCCCATTACGCGGTGCGGGGCAACCACGACCACGGCGTCGCCCAGCACGTCAAGGTGCAGGGCCGGCACGGCTTCAAGTACCTCACCGGCGTCACCCGCGCGCTGACGCAGGAGCGCGTCACGCCGGAGGACCGCCGCTTCCTCGGCACGCTGCCGGTCAGCCGCCGCGTCACGCTCGACAACGTCAACTACTTGATGGTGCACGCCACGCCGCGCGACCCGCTCGACGAGTACGCCATCGCCGACGCCGACTTCTGGGAGCGCCGCCTGCAGGACGTGGACGCCAACGTCGTCTGCGTCGGGCACACGCACCACCCTTACGTCCTTGAGGTCGGCGACAAGCTGGTCATCAACCCCGGCAGCCTGGGCCAGCCGCGCGACAGCGACCCACGCGCGTCCTACGCGATCATCGAGAACAATCGCGTCGAGCTGAAGCGCATCGAGTACCCGGTCGAGGACACGGTCAAGACGGTGATGGAGAGCAACCTGCCCGAGCCGGCGAAAGCGCTGCTGGCCGAGGTGTTCCGCACCGGAGGACTTGCCAAGCCCGACAGCAACAAGCTGCGCAGCGAAACCCCCAGCAGCACCGTCGCCATCAACTGAGCGCGCACTCCCGTGCATGTTCGAGCGCAGTCGGATGGATGCAGCAAATCCGAGCCTGAGCGCCGAGTGAACCTGGAACGCCGCTGGGCGGCGGAACCACGGGAAGGAACGATCGGGAAGAAGGCAGTTCACTTGAGAGTCGGCGGCCGTCTGAGCCCGAAGCGCGAGCGAGGCCGACCCGCGCGACGGCCGCAAGGGAAGCGTCTCCCGTTGTACGACGCCCAGCGAGTCGCGGCTCTCGCTGCGCGAGTCGCCTTTCGCCAGGCTCCATACCGTCGCGCGGTTTTCCTCGCTCGCGCTTCGGGCTCAGGGCTGCCCCCCTCGGCGCGCTCGCGTCTCGGCTTGACTCGATTTTCGCGAACCTCTATACTTTCGGTAATCTTTTGGAGATGTCCTCGCTCACCTTCCATCGCCTCGCGGCTCGCTGCGGGGTGTCTTGTGTCGCGGGATGAGTTGCAAACGGTCGCCAACCGGCAGCTTGAGCTGACTTTGACGATCGTGCAGGGATGCGGACTGGTACAATCGAACAGCACCCATGGATGGGGCCTCATGCCGACGATTCCCGTGTGCCTATACTTGACTGGGTTCGGGCGTGCAAGACCTTCTCGCGCTGCCGTGCGGAAGCGTCGTCCCCTTTTCGCCGTCTCCGGCCCTCCGGCGTCGCGTCCCTTCCCCCTCCCCGCAGGTGCCGCTTGAACGACGACTGGGTGGCCCTGAAGCAGAAGGTGAAGGAAGCCAGCGACATCGTTGCGATCGTCGGCGGCTACATCCCGCTGCGCCCGGTCGGCCCCACCTTCAAAGGCCTGTGCCCGTTCCACACCGACCAGAGGCCGTCGTTCGACGTCGATCCGCGCCGGCAGAGGTACCGTTGTTGGGCTTGTGCCAAGTTCGGCGATGTCATCAATTTTGTCCAAGAGTTCGAGCGTGTCAGTTTCCAGGAAGCGCTTGAACTGCTGGCGCGGAAAGCGGGTATTTCGCTCGAAAAAGCGGAAAAGGCTCAGCATGGCCCCAGCCGCGCCTCTATGCTTGACGTGACGAAGTGGGCGGCGGAGCAGTTCCAGCAGTGCCTGCTCGATTCGCCGCACGCCGAGAAGGCGCGCGTCTATCTCGGGCAGCGCCGGCTCAGCGGGGAGACGGTTCGGCGGTTCGGCCTCGGCTTCGCGCCGGCGATGGGGGAATGGCTTGTGCAGAAGGCCGCCAACGACCACAAGCCGGCGGAGCTGCTCGAAACCGTCGGCCTCATCGGCCGCCGCAACGAGTCGCGCGGGTTCTACGACCGCTTCCGCGACCGCGTCATGTTCCCGATCCGCGATCCCCAGGGGCGCATCGTCGGCTTCGGGGGCCGCGTGCTGCCCGACTCGCCCGTCGCGGAACGGGGGCCGAAGTACTACAACTCCACCGAGACGCCGCTCTTCTCCAAGAGCGAGCAGCTCTACGGCATCGATTTCGCGCGCGACGCGGTCGCCAAGGCGGGCTATCTCGCCATCGTCGAAGGCTACACCGACGTGATGATGGCGCACCAGTGCGGCGTGCCCCAGGTCGTCGCCACGATGGGGACCGCGCTGACGCCGCGCCACGTGCAGAAGCTGCGGCACTTCGCGCCGCGCATCGTGCTGGTCTACGACGCCGACGAGGGGGGCGACAAAGGGGTCGACAAGGCGCTGGAGGTTTTCGTCAGCCACGACATCGACCTGCGGATCGCGTCGCTGCCCGACGGCCTCGACCCGTGCGACCTGATGGTGGCGCGCGGCGGCGAGCCATTCCGCAAGGCCTTGGAGCAGGCGGTCGACGTGTTCGACTACAAGCTGGCCCGCGTGCTCGCCAGGCACGGGGCGCAGGCGCTGGACTCGCGGCAGCTCACCATCAAGCAGGCGAACGACATCAAGGCGGAGATGCTGGCGGTGCTGGTGCAGACTCCCGAGGAAAGTTCGAGCAAGCTGGAGCTGATGGTCAACCGCGTTGCCCATCGGATCCAGGTCAAGGAGGAGACGGTATGGAGAGACCTTCGCGAGCTGCGCGTTCGCCGCAGGAAGAGCGAGCGCGTGGAGAGCCGCCCCGCCGAGGAGGCCAAGCCGCAGCAGCCGGAGCCGGCGGCCGCGCAGCCGCGCGTGGCGAAGGCGGCCCGGCACGAGGTGGAACTGCTCGAGTACCTGCTGGCCGAGCCTGCCCTGGTCGCCGTCGCGGCGGACGCGCTTCCGCTCGACGAGCTGGAACATCCGGGACTACGCGTCCTGCTGGCGGGACTTTACGCCCTGCACGCGGATGGCGTCTGTCCTGACCTGGACCATTTGCAGGCGCGCCTCGATAATGAGAAGTTGATGGACAAGGCGCGCGACCTCCAGGACCGCGGCTTCGACCATCCGGAACCGAAGGCGAACTTTCCGAAGGTGCTGCAGCGTTTCCGGGACCGCCGGGCGAAGCGTCGCCAGGAAGAGATCAAAAACCAAGTGCTCGCAGCCAGCGACGATCCGCGCGCCGCTTTGGCGATCTGGCAGCGGCAGCTCAAGAACCAACAAGACCAGTAGGGGATTGTCGGCCTGGTTCCGCAGGGGGCTTCCATCCACGCGATTCGCGCAGGCGACTCGCGGGATGGCCCGGTCGTCCGCCCATGAAGCGGGCGGCGCGGGGCGTGCCGACGGGACCAGGCGTCGAGAATCGAAGACCGGGAGGGTTTTGATGGACCTGAAACTGGACGACGGCCTGAAGACGCTCATCGAGTCCGGCAAGGACAAGGGCTACCTGACCTACACGCAGGTCAACGACTACCTCCCGGACGACGCCGTCAACCCGGAGAAGCTCGACCAGCTCCTGATGGTGCTGGAGGAGCAGGGGATCGAGCTGATCGACGAGTCCGAGGCCGAGGAGCGCGAGAGCGCCAACGGCCGCGGGCGCGAGGAGGAGCCTGAGCGCGAACAGGAGCTGACGTTCGTCGAGGACGACGGCGACGGCCGACGCATCGACGACCCGGTGCGGATGTACCTGACGCAGATGGGCTCGATCCCGCTGCTCAGCCGCGTCGAGGAGATCGCGCTGGCCAAGAAGATCGAGGTGACGCGCAAGCGTTTCCGCCGCAAGGTGCTGGAGTGCGACTACGCGCTGGTGCAGGTGGTCGACACGCTGAAGCGGGTCCACAACAACGAGCTGCCGTTCGACCGCACGATCAAGGTGTCGCTGACGGAGAACCTGGAGAAGGACAAGATCCTCCAGCGGATGCCGCACAACTTGAAGACGCTGGAGCACCTGCTGGAGCTGAACGTCAACGACTTCAGCGCCAGCATGGACGAGAAGATGCCGGAGGAGGAGCAGAAGGAGTACCGCCGCTCGCTGAAGCTGCGCCGCCGCAAGGCGGTGACGCTGGTCGAGGAGCTGTCGATCCGCACGCAGAAGGTCCAGCCGTTGATGAAGAAGTTGGACCAGATCTCGAACCGGATGGACGAGCTGGAGCGGAAGATCCTGGGCCTCGAAAGCATCCACAGCGCCCGCGAGGACCACGCCAGCCTCGAGAAGGAGATGCGCGACCTGATGCTGATGACGCTGGAGGATCCCGGCACGCTCCGCAAGCGCGTGCAGGGGGTGAAGGAGCGCTTCTGCGAGTACGAACAGGCCAAGCGCGACCTGTCGGGAGGCAACCTGCGGCTCGTCGTCAGCATCGCCAAGAAGTACCGCAACCGCGGCCTGTCGTTCCTCGACTTGATCCAGGAAGGCAACACCGGCCTGATGCGGGCGGTCGACAAGTACGAGTACCGCCGGGGCTACAAGTTCAGCACCTACGCCACCTGGTGGATCCGCCAGGCGATCACCCGCGCCATCGCCGACCAGGCGCGCACGATCCGCATCCCGGTCCACATGATCGAGACGATGTCGAAGCTGCGGAACGTGTCGAAGAAGCTGCTCCAGGAGATGGGCCGCGAGCCGACGGTCGAGGAACTGTCGAAGGCGGCGGGGATCAACCCGGAGGAGACGCGCCGGGTGATGAAGATCAGCAAGCACCCGATCAGCCTCGACCGGCCGGTGGGCGAGAGCGAGGACAGCTACTTCGGGGACTTCATCGAGGACGAGGGCGCCGAGTCGCCGGTCAACGCCGCCACGCACGAGATGCTGAAGGACAAGATCGACCACGTGCTGAAGACGCTGACCTACCGCGAGCGCGAGATCATCAAGCTGCGCTACGGCCTGGGGGACGGCTACACCTACACCTTGGAGGAGGTGGGCCGCATCTTCAAGGTGACGCGTGAACGAGTGAGGCAGATCGAGGCCAAGGCGGTCCGCAAGCTGCAGCACCCCGTCCGCAGCCGCCAGTTGGAAGGCTTCCTCGACGGGGTCGCCAACCAGCGGAAGTAACTCGCGACAACGCACCGCCGGTCATCGACCGGCGGTTTTTTTTTGCTAGATTGACTTTTGGAATGGGGAGAATCGGGACTTCGCAACCACTGAGGTTCCAACGAAGGGTGATGCGGTGACTGCTCCAAAAAAGAAAAATTTG
>JAYSSW010001004.1:0-2756 GCA_043720335.1 Planctomycetia bacterium | reverse complement strand
GTTTCTGGTGGCGGCGCTGCAGCGAGCAGTCGCGCTCGAAGAGATGGACGACGTTGCCATGCTTGTCGGCGAGGATCTGGACTTCGATGTGGCGCGGGCGTTCGATGTACTTCTCGATGTAGACGCTGCCGTCCTTGAACGCGGCTTCGGCCTCCTGGGAAGCGGCCTTGAGGCCCGATTGCAAACTGACGTCGTTGCGGGCGACGCGCATGCCGCGACCGCCGCCGCCGGCCGAGGCTTTGATGAGGACCGGGTAGCCCATCTCGTGGGCGATCTTGAGCGCCTGGGCTTCGTCGTGGACGAGGCCGTCGCTGCCTGGGACGACGGGGACCTTCGCTTTCTTGGCCATCTTGCGGGCTTCGTTCTTGTTGCCCAGCTGTCTCATCGCCTCCTCGGGGGGGCCGATGAACTCGATCTTGCAGGTGCGGCAGACCTCGGCGAAGTGGGCGTTCTCGGACAGGAAGCCGTAGCCGGGGTGGATGGCGTCGACGTCGGCGACGTCGGCGGCGCTGATGATGTTGGCGATCTTCAGGTAGCTTTCGGACGCGGGGGCCGGCCCGATGCAGATGGCGCGGTCGGCCAGCTTCAGGTACGGCGCGTCGCGGTCGGCCTCGCTGTAGACGGCCACCGCCTCGATGCCGAGATCGCGACAGGCGCGGATCACCCGCAGGGCGATTTCACCACGATTGGCGATGAGAATGCGTTTGAACATGGGCAGCGATCAAGGGGTCGTGGGGTGGGGAAGGAGCCAAGCCCCACCATGAGCAACGCGATTGGTGGGGGTCGAACCCCCAGGAATCGCTTCGCTCATCCTGGGGCTTGCGTGGCAACACGTCACGCCGCCGGATCGACGCGGAACAGCACGGTGCCGTGCTCGATGAACTGGCCATTCTCGGCGAGGATCTCAACGACGACGCCGGTGACGTTCACCTGGATCTCGGTGAACGTCTTCATCGCTTCGAGCAGGCCGATCGGCTTGTTCGGCGTGATGCGGTCGCCGATCTTGATATAGGGCGGCTCGCCGGGCTTTGGAGAGGCGTAATAGGTGCCGACGTACTCGCTCTTCGCGTCGAGCAGGTTCTTCTTCGGCGCGGCGGGTTCCGCGACAGAGAGCAGCGGAGTGGCGGCGGGCGCCGCAGCCGCGACCGGCGGGGCCGCCATCACCGTCTGCACGCCGCCGAGCGCCCCGCGACGCAGCCGCAGGTGCTGCTCGCCGTCGCGCAGGTAGATTTCGCTCAGGTCGTGGTCGGCCATCAGCGCGACCAGCGCCTCCACCGTCTTCACGTCGAACGGTCCCGGTTTATTCGCGGTCACGTCAGCCACCGGAATCTCCTGCCTTGCCTCGGACACCCTGTGCCGCCTTCGGCAAAAGGTTTGAATTCGTCGTTTCGATCAGAACTCCACCAGCGACTCGTCCCATTCGCGCGGCACGCTTGTCAGCACCTGTCGGCCATCGGGGGTGATGAGCACGTCGTCTTCGATGCGGATTCCCCCCTGGCCTGGCAGGTAGATGCCTGGCTCGACCGTCACCACCATGCCTGCTTCCAGCGTCGTCTCCAGGTTGGGCCGAAAGAACGGCGCCTCGTGGATCTGCAATCCGAAGCCGTGCCCCAGGCCGTGGTTGAAGAACTCGCCGAACCCCTGCTCGGCGATGTAGCCCCGGGCGGCGGCGTCGACCGCCGTGGTCTTCACCCCGGGAGCGATGGCGGCGATGGCTCGCCGCTGCGCCTCGCGGACGACCGCGTGCACCTGGCGCCAATCGACCGTCGATCCCTGGGTGAACGTAACATTGTTATTTGACCAGAGAATGCGCGTCAAGTCGCTTTTGTAGAACGCCCCGCTCGCGCCCCAGTCGACCAGCAGCAGCGGGCTTTCGGCCACGCGCTTCGCCGTCGGCAGCGCGTGCGGCAGGGCGCCGTGCTCGCCGACCGCCACGATCGGCGCGAACGCCGAGCACTTCCCCCCGGCCTGACGGATGTACATTTCGAGATGGTCGGCCAAATCCTTCTCGGTGCGGTCGGGACGCAACATCGCCCGGAACATCGTGAACGCCTTCTCGGCGAACTTGATCGCCTCGCGGATCTGCCTCAGTTCGTCGTCGTCCTTCACCCGACGCAGCGACTCGACCCGGCTGGTGGCGCCCTTCCAATCGGCGGTCGTGGTCAGGTCGCGCAGCGAATCGTGCTCGGAGCAGGTGAGATGGCCGCTCTCGAAGCCGATGGGCGACGCGACCAATTGGTTGAGCGTGGCGGCGGTCGCTTCGTGGAGGAGCTGGTTGGTGGGCCGAATGACGGTTTCGATGCCGGGACATTCCTCGGCGAGCTGCACCGTGAATCGACCGTCGCTGACGAGGATCGTCTTGGTCTTGGTGAGGATGAGGTGCGTCGCTTCGCCGCCGAAGTTGGTCAGGTAGGTGACGTTGATCGGGTTGGTGACGAGGAGCGCCTCCAGGCCTTCGGCGCGGGCGATCTGCCAAAGCCTGTCCCGGCGCGCCGCGAATCGTTCCATCCGTCCGCCTCGAAAAACCGTGGGGGTGGAGGGCATTCTATGAAAAGGAATTCAACCACGAAGGAGCACGAAGGAACACGAAGCTGGAAGGCGGGTTGAATGGTCGCCGTTTGGAAGCGGTTTCAGAACTCAAGGGCGAGCGGGGGGCTTACGCCTACCCCTTTCAAGGTGGCTGGCGTCCGCTGCAAATCCTTGCTACGCTTGGTGGTTGGTGCATCCGTGAAGGCGAGGTGGGGTATGGACACGGT
>JAYSSW010001003.1:0-2758 GCA_043720335.1 Planctomycetia bacterium | reverse complement strand
GCACCGTCGAGTTCCTCTACGACACCGAGACGGCCAAGTTCTACTTCATCGAAGTCAACCCGCGCATCCAGGTCGAGCACACCGTCACCGAGGAGATCACCGGCTACGACCTCATCAAGTCGCAGATCCTCGTCGCCCAGGGCAGGCCGCTCAGCGATCCGGAAATCGGCCTGGGCGAGCAAGCGGCGATCCGGCAGCACGGCTTCGCAGTGCAGTGCCGGGTGACGACGGAAGACCCGACCAACAAGTTCATCCCCGACTACGGCCGACTCACGCACTACCGCTCGGCGAGCGGCCTGGGCATCCGCCTCGACGCGGGCACGGCGTTCAGCGGGGCGGTCATCACGCCGTTCTACGACTCGCTCTTGGTCAAAGTCAGCGCCCACGGCCTGCGCTTCATCGACGCGATCCGGCGCATGGAGCGCTGCTTGCAGGAGTTCCGCATCCGGGGCGTGAAGACGAACATCCCGTTCCTCATCAACCTCGTCAACAACGAAGATTTCCGGGCCGGCCGCTGCACGACGCGCTTCCTCGACGAGACGCCGGCTCTGTTCGATCTACCCGCACGGCAGGACCGGGCGACGAAGCTGCTGACGTACATCGCCGAGGTGATCGTCAACGGCCACCACGAGAAGCCGGTGCGCGAGCTGCCCGCCGACTACCGCCGGCAGATGCCGCGCGCGGCGATCACGCTGCCGCCCTATCCGGTGGCGAGCAAGGTGGGGCCGCTCAAGGTGCCCGGCACGCGCGACAAGTTCCTGGAGCTGGGGGCGGAGAAGTTCTCGAAGTGGGTGCGCGAGCAGAAGAAACTGCTGCTGACCGACACGACGTTCCGCGACGCTCACCAGTCCTTGCTGGCGACGCGCATGCGGACCTACGACATGCTGCGCATCGCGCCGATCTACGCCAGCCAGCACGCCGACTTCTTCTCGCTGGAGATGTGGGGCGGGGCGACGTTCGACACGTCGATGCGCTTCCTCAAGGAAGATCCCTGGCAGCGGCTGCACGAGATGCGCGAGCGCGTGCCGAACATCCTGTTCCAGATGCTGCTGCGGGCCAACAGCGCCGTCGGCTACACCAACTACCCGGACAACGTCGTCAAGGCGTTCGTCAAGGAGTCGGCCCAGGCGGGCGTCGACGTGTTCCGCATCTTCGACGCGCTCAACTGGCTCCCCAACATGGAGCTGGCCATCGAGCAGGTCCGCGAGAACGGCATGCTCTGCGAGCCGGCCCTCTGCTACACCGGCGACGTGCTCGACGACCGCCGCACCAAGTACAGCCTGTCGTACTTCGTGAAGCTGGCCAAGGACCTGGAGAAGCGAGGCGCCAACATCCTCGCCATCAAGGACATGGCCGGCCTGTGCAAGCCGTACGCGGCGCGGAAGCTGGTCACCGCGCTGCGCGACGAGATCGGCATCCCCATCCACTTCCACACGCACGACTCGGCCGGCGGGCAGATCGCCACGCTGCTGATGGCGGCCACGGCGGGGGTCGACATCGTCGACGCGGCGATTGGTTCCTTGTCGGGCACGACCAGCCAGGTCAACCTCAACACGCTCGTCGAGCACCTGCGCTACACCGAGCGCGAGACGGGGATGGACTTCGACAAACTTCAATTGTTGGCCGAGTACTGGCAGGAGGTGCGGCGCTTCTACCTGCCGTTCGAGACGGGGCAGCTCTCGCCGAGCGCGGAGGTGTACCGCCACGAGATGCCGGGCGGGCAGTACACGAACCTGTACCAGCAGGCGCAGTCGCTGGGGCTGGACGGCCGCTGGGCCGACTGCCGGGCGATGTACGCCGAGGTGAACCGCATGTTCGGCGACATCGTCAAGGTGACGCCGACCTCAAAGGTGGTCGGCGACATGGCGCTGTTCATGGTCGCGAACAACCTCACGCCCAACGACGTGGACACCGGCGACCGCGAGCTGGCGTTTCCGGAATCGGTCGTCGAGTTCTTCGAGGGGAAGCTCGGCCAACCTGCGGGGGGATTCCCGGCGAAGCTGCAAGCGCGTGTGCTGAAGGGACGCAAGCCGTTCACCGAACGGCCCGGCGCGAGCCTGGCACCCGCCGACTTCGAGGTGACGCGGGCGGAGCTGGCCAAGACGATGGACCCGGTGACCGACCGCGACATCGTGACCGATCTGCTGTACCCGCGTGTCTACCGCGAGTTCGTCGGGCACCGCGTGAAATACTCCGACGTGAGCGTGCTGCCGACGCCGGTCTTCTTCTACGGCATGGAGAAGGGGGAGGAGGTCGGCGTCGACATCGAGGAGGGCAAGACGCTGATCCTGAAGTTCCTCACCGTGGGGGACGTTCACGAGGACGGCAGCCGGCAGGTGTTCTTCGAGCTGAACGGCCAGCCGCGCGAGGTGTCGGTGTTGGACCGGCGCGAGGCGGCGTCGGTGGTGGCGAGGCCGAAGGCGGAGGTCGGCAACCCGAAGCACGTCGCGGCGCCGATGCCTGGGCTGGTGGTGCGGGTGAACGTGGCCGCCGGCGACACGGTGGCGAAGGGGCAGAAACTGTTCACGCTGGAGGCGATGAAGATGGAGACGACCGTGTACGCCGAGAGCGCCGGCAAGGTGGCCGAGCTGCTGACGAAGCCCGGCGGCGTGGTCGAGGCCGGCGACCTGCTGCTGCGGATGGAGTAGCGGGAAGTTTAGCCGCGACGCGCAGCGGAGCGCGGGCGACACGCGACGACGATGAATTGAATCCTCGCGTGGTTCCCACGCTCCGCTTCGCGTCGCGGCTAAACTTTCAA
>JAYSSW010001002.1:0-12458 GCA_043720335.1 Planctomycetia bacterium | reverse complement strand
GTCAAGCGACGAACGCTGCGTCTGGGCGAGCTGGGCCTGGACCGCGGCACCCTTGTCGTCCTTGTTCTTGGAATCGCGGTCGAGCCGCTTCTCCTCGGCCTCGCCGCGAGCGCTGGCGATGCCGTCCTTCTGCTCCTTGATCTGGCGGGCGAAGTCTTCCAGCTTCAAGGCAGGCCCGGCGGGAGCGCCGCCGACGCCACCTGGCGCCGCCAGGGCGAGCGGAACCGGCGCATCGCCCGGCTTGCCTTCGCCGGCGGCGAGCTTCGGCGTGGGGCCGTCCGGCACGAGCAGGTAGCTGGTGTACGGCGTGGTGATGCCGTAGCGCTTGGCGAGCGTGACGATCTCCTCGACCAGCTCCTTGTTCTCGCCGCTGACGCGGATCTGGTCGAGCAGCGAGCCGACCTTGCGGCGGGCCCACAGGTCCTCGACGAAGCCCTTTTCGGACTCGGTCTTCTCGGCGAAGGCGACCTTGTAGACGAACTCCTTCGACTCCTTGCCGATGGTGCCGACGAGCTTGATCTCGGCGTCCCCCTTGCCGGAGTAGCGGCCGAAAACGACGAGCTGGTTGCCGTGGAACAGGTCGGGGAGGTTCGGCGGGAACACATCACTGAGGCGGACGCCGTCGCTGACCGCGATCTTGAGGTTGGCGAGGACCGGGTTGCTGATCTTGGCGTACAGGCCGCTGACCTTCGCCTCGATGTCCTCGTTCTCGCGGACGTAGGTGCTGACGGCGCGGGAGTTGTCGGCCAGCGCGTCGAGCATCGAAGCGTTCACGTCGTCGCCGACGCCGAAGGTGAAGATGCGCGTGTTGGCGGTGTTCTTCTTGGCGACGTTCTGCACGATCTTGTCGGGGTTGGTCTCGCCGAAGGTGGGCCGGCCGTCGGTGAAGAAGACGAGCGTGTGGGTGCGGCTGTCGTCGGCGCCGCGCATCGCGAGGGCGGTGGACAGGCCGCCGTCGATGTTGGTGCCGCCGGTGCATTCGAGGTCGTCGACCCACTTGCGGGCGGCTTCGAGGTTGCCCGCGTTGGCGACGTGCAGGTTGTCGCTGTACTTGTTGACCGTGGTCGCGAAGTGGACCAACCCGAAGCGGTCGTTCTCGCTGAGGTTCTTCAGGCAGTACTTGAGGGCGGCCTTGGCCTGGGTCATGCGCTTGCCGCGCATGCTGCCTGACGTGTCGAGCACGAAGATCATGTCGCGCGGCACCTGCTGCGACTTCGACAGGTCGGCGCGGGGCGACATCAGCATCATGAAGTAGCCGTTCTGGCTCGGGTTGGGGCGGTGCGTCAGGGCGGTCAGTCCGACGTCCTTGTTGCCGTAGGTGTAGTAGAGGTGGAAGTCCTTGTCGAGAAGGGCCTGGTCCTTCTCGAAGCCGACGACCGCGTCCTTCTCGCCGGAGCGCGAGATGGTGATCGCGTGGCTGGGCGAGTAGATGTTGGTGATCGGGTGCTGCGACTTCAGCTTGACGGTGAGCGTGAATTTTTCCAGCGTCTGGGCGGCCTTGCCGTCGGACTTCATCGGGTAGACGTACTCGACCATGCCGTTGTCGCTGGGGGCGACGCTGGTGTAGCTGATCGAGATCTTCTGGTCCCCCTTGGGGGGCACCGGGAAGACGCGCAGCTTGAACAGGTTGTGGTCGACGTACTCCAGGAGGCCCGGGTCCATTGTGCGGGCGACGATGTCGTTGTAGATCTTGCGGGCCTCCTTCGCCTCGACGAGTTCGCCCGGCTCCTCCTTGCCGTTGACCCACATGGAGAACTTGCGGACGCTCGCCCCCTTGGGGACCGGCAGCAGGTAGGTCGCCTCCAGGGGGCGGTCGGTGTGGTTGCGGAAGGTCTGCTCGATGCGCGTGGTCGCGACCTGGTCCTCGATGCCGATGTTGACCTTGTGGTCGACCAGGGCGAGGGGAGGCAGTTTCTTCTCGACGGGGATCAGCATCCCCGTCGCCTGCGACGAGCCGGCGAAAGCCAGCATCGCGACCAAAGTTGCCAGATACCGCTGCATGGGAACCCCCTTGCGCTGTCGAAACCGGAATTGCGTCCTGCCAACAAGACGAATCAGAGGGGGCAATGGTTGGGATGGATTCGAGTTCATGGTGAGGGAGGCGACGCTCGCGGACCTTACTAACCCTGAGCGCAAGCGAGGGGATCGCAGGGAACCACGCTTGCGAATCATTTTCGTCCTGCGTGCCGTCCGGCGATCCCCTCGCTTGCGCTCAGGGTTAGTTTAGCCTCAAGCAATATCTACGGGTCGATTCAAACGCGCCTACGATTGGGGTCGCCGAACTGGTGCGCGGTGATCGTGCCTGCGGGCCAATCGAGGATCAGCAGTCGCTTGAAGTGGTAGTCGCCGCCGATGTTGATGCCGTGCGTCGAGCCGAGTCGGGCTTCCGTCGCGCGGTGGGTGTGGCCTGAGAAGACGAACGGGACGCGGTCGGCGTGGCGTGTCAGCACGTCTTCCAACGCTTGGTTGCCGGAGAGGGCGTCCCAGAGAAGTTGGTCGAGACCCTCGGCCGGGCCGTCGCGCGGGAAGGTGATGCCACGGAACGCGGGATGGTGCGTCATCACGACTGCTCGGCCCACCTGTGACAGCGATTGTTCCAATTGCTGCTCGAAGGTCGCGACGAGGTTGCGCGTGAAGCTCACATCGTCCATCACCCAGCGGACGAAGCGGCGGTCGTTGTGCCGGCCGCGCGTGAACGCCTTGTTCTCGAGGTGCCAGACCCAGTTCGGCACCTCGGCTTTCATGCGCTCCAGCGTCCACGAGTAGTCGTACCAGTTCATCGTGCCCACAATCGCGAGGTCGTGGTCGGGCAGGATCAACGGGGCGTGGTCGAGGTAGTGGACGCCGTGCTGCGCACAAACCGCTGGGAGATGCTTCTCGTAGAGGTGGAGCGAGTCGCCACGCGGGTCGTCGTCGGAGACCCAGATGTCGTGGTTGCCCGGCACCATCGCCTTGGGGCACGGCACCGCTCCCATCGCTTGCAGGCACGCGTTGAAATGGTCGTGCGTGCCAAGGTCGCCGCCGAGCAAAAGAAGGTCGGGCGGCTCGTCGCGGAGGAACTGCACCAGCAGCTGGTTTGCTTCGTCGCCTACGCTTTGATGGCCCCAGTGCAGGTCGGCCGTGATCGCGATGCGCATTTTCGCTCCGGGATAGGGCGGGAATCGTGGCGATGCTGCATTGTATGCCGCGCGACACACGTCCCGGAGCGCATGAAAAGATCGGCACGTCGCGGGCGGAGGCCCATCGGCGTGCCGATCAGGGAGCGGGGAAAATGGGCCGGCGGCAATCCCCTCGCTGCCGCTCGGCCCCGAGATCCTCTTCTTCTCCCCAAAAGTCGAGGACACACCAAACTAGGTCACTATCGCGGCCAAGGCAAATCGAAGGCCCGGTTTTTCCACGCACGCCGTGCGCGCCGAGAAAGCAGTTAGCCACAGAGGTCACAGAGAACACAGAGCAAAGGCAGAGAGAAAGCATGCGCGCAGGCGATGGATCTGCTTCATTTCGTGCTGGAAACGCTGCGCCAGAAGTCGCGCTCTCTCTTCCTCACTCTGTGTCCTCTGTGGCTGCCGCTTTCTCGATTTTCACACGCCGACGATGGCGTTGCGGAGCTTGTCGATGGCGGTCGCCTGGACCTGGCGGACGCGCTCCTTCGAGATGCCGAGGTCGGCGCCGACCTTCTCCAGCGTCGATTCCCCGTGGCCGCCTACGAGCTGGAACCGGCGCTTGATGACGGTCTTCTCGCGGTCGCTGAGGAGCGTGTGCTCGGTTTTCAGGAACTCCTCGATCTTCGGGCCGCCCGGGTTGCTGAGCGAGTGGTCGTCGGAACGGGTCGGCTCGTCGCCCATGAGCTGGTCGAGCGACAATGACTGCGACAGCCGATCCGCCATCGACTTCTGCGCCATGCGCGACAAGGCGCGCATCAGGCAGGTGTACGTGTAGGTGCTGAACCGAATCCCCATCCACGGGTTGTAGGCGGCCACCGCGCGGATCATCACGATGTAGCAGTCGCCGATCAGGTCGTCGGCGTTCTGGTTCTGGTAGAGCTTCTTGCGGACGGCGCCGAAGATCAGCTTGCGGTTGCCCAGCACCACCCGGTCGCGCATCGCGAAGTAGCGCGCCCGCCACGTCGCCGCGTCGGCAGGCGCCTTCGCGCGGTGGGCACGGTACGCGGCGTAGTGCATGCGGCGAGCGCACTCGCGCGTCAGATCGTCGAGCATGTGGCCAATGGCGAACTCGCGTTCGTCGGTCGGCGCCCACCCCTCGGACCACTCGCGTTTCGCCTTGCCGCTCCGGAAGCAGGGATGAAACACGTAGCGGATGTCCTCCAGCTCCTCGCTCCGGAAAACGCGGGCGGTCGTCGGGTTGTCCATCGGTCTCTCCCAGGCTGTCTAGGTGTGGTTGCAAACGAATCGTTCAAATCGTTCAATCAAATCCTACTCGCCCTGTCGCTGCAAATCAAGGACAAACCTCGCGAACAACCAGATTGTGGAAATAATCGAACGATTTCGGCTGAACTCGACTAGAATAGCAAGGCGAGGTCTTCTCGCATCCACTGCAATGACCGCTGGAATCGTTCGCGAGACAACCGGACAATCAACCAAAACGTCTTTTTTATGGCGAACGAGAACCTCCATCCCATGAGCACCGCGCAGGTCGCCAAGATGCTTGGCGTCGGCGTCTCGACCGTGAAGCGCTGGGTGGACGACCAGATCCTGCCCGCGCACAAGACGCCCGGAGGACACCGCAAGATCCTGCTCGCGGATGTGATGCGGCTGGCGAAGGACGGTCAGTTCCCCGCCCTCGACATGAGCCAGGTCGTCGGCCTGCCGACCGAACCGGTCGGCGAAACGGACGAGATGCGGCGGCAGTTGGCCGACGCGCTGATCCGTGGCGACGAGGATGACGTGCGCCACTTGATGCACCACGCGTTTTACCGTGGCATGCCGCTGGTCGCCCTCGCCGACGCGGTGCTGTCGCCCGCGATGGCTGCGGTCGGGCATGCGTGGGAGACGAAGGCGATCGACGTGATGCACGAGCACCGCGCGACACAGCTCCTCGCCGGCGTCCTGTACGAGTTGAAGGCCGTGCTCGAGAACCAGGCGCAGGCGGACCGTCCCCTCGCGCTGGGCGGCGCTCCGGAGGGAGACCCTTACCTCATCCCCAGCCTGCTCGCGGAGATGACGCTGCTGGAGATGGGCTGGCAGGTGGTGAACCTGGGACCGAACACGCCGCTGAAGTCGATGGCGAAGGGGCTGGACGAGTACCAGCCGAAGCTGATGTGGATCTCCGCCAGCCATGTCGTCGACGAGGATTTCTTCCGCCAGGAGTACCGCAAGCTGCGCGCGAAGGCGGAATCGTTTGGCGTGCCGATCGCGATCGGCGGTCAGGGCTTCAACGAGTCGCTGCGAGCGACGCTGCCCTACACGACTTTCGGCGACGGCATGACCCAGCTGGCGTCGTTCGCCAAGGCGCTGCACCCGATGCCGCAGCGACCGCGACGGGGGCGCCCGCCGGCGCGCGAGATGGACCGCGCATGAGAAAAGCCCAGCGATTGAGTCGCTGGGCTTTTCGGTTGGGCGGCGGAACGTCGCGCTACTTCTTCTCGGTCTTCATGGGCGGCTGGGCGTCGGGCGGGAGGAGGGTCCGGGTGATGGCGCCGCTGACGCCGTTGTAGACGCGGACGATGCCTTCCTGGCCGCCGGCAGCGACGACAGTTCCGTCGGGGCTGGCGCCGATGGCGTAGATGAAGTCGGCGCCGCCGGCGAAGTTGCGGATGTTGCCGCCGTTGCTGGCGTTGAACGCCTTGACCTGGTTGTCGCCGCCGGAGGTGAGAAATTCCGCCTTCTTGCCAATGAAGAGGAGGCGCGTGACTTGCTTGGCGTGGGCGTTGATGGTGCGCGCTTGTTCGCCCTTGTCGAAGTCCCAGATCTTGACGGTGTTGTCGCCGCCGGCGCTGGCGAGGAGCTTGCCGTCGGCCATCCAGCCGACGTCAAGGACGTGGTGGGTGTGCCCCTCGAACGACTTGACGAACTTGCCCGTGGGGACTTCCCAGACCTTGACGAACTTGTCGGCCGAGCCGGTGGCGACCATCTTCTTGTCGGGGCTGAACGAGATGCCGTAGACGGTGTCGCTGTGGCCGTTCTTCACGTCCATGACCTGTTTCCAGGTGGGGACCTCGAAGATCTTGACTTCGCCTTCGACGGTGGGGACGCCGCCGGCGACGCCGAGCAGCTGGCTGTCGAGCGAGAAGGCGAGGGCGACGACGGCGTGGGCGAAGCCGGTGATCTTGTGGCGGAGCTGGCCGGTGAGCGGATCCCAGATGGAGACTTCCTGGAAGCTGCCGGAGACGAGGTACTTGCCGTCGGGCGAGTAGGCCATCGACTCGACCAGCGACAGGTGCGACGCCTGGACCGGCTTGCCGTCGGGGGCCTTCAGCGCCGGGTCGTAGAGGGTGCGGACATGGGCGCCGGAGCCAGCGTCGTAGATGTGGATCTTGTTGCCCCGCCCGGTGGCGACGAGCGATTTGTCGGGGCTGACGGCGAGGGCGCGGACCGGCTGCACCGACGCGGGGGGGACGTTCACGATGATCTTGTCGGGCGGACGCACGCCGCTCGGCGCCTTGGCTCCCTGGTCGATCCAGAGCTTGACGAGGGCGACCTCCTCCGCGCTGCAAGGCTCCTCGCCACGCGGCGGCATGAACGGCTTCTCGACGCGGAGCATCATCTTGTAGATCTTGCTCTCCTTCGACTTGCCCGCCATGAAGACGGGGCCGTTCTTGCTCCCCTTCATCAGCCCCTCGTAGCTGCCGAGGTCGAGGCGGCCTTCCTTCACGGCGCCGCTGTGGCAGGCGATGCACTTCTTGTAGAAGACCGGCTCCACGTCCTTCTCGTAGGCGACCGGGTCCTTCCGCTTCAGATCGACCTCGGCCAAGGGGCCTGTCTCTTTTTTCCCCTGAGCCTGCGCCATCGCAGGAAGCAGCAGCGCGATCGACAGGATCAGCAGCGAACGCATGGAAGATTCTCCAGGTCGGTTGAGTCCACAAGCCCCAGGATGAGCGAAGCGATTCCTGGGGGTAAGGTTTCGGGCGTGGGACAACCCCTCACCCCCGACCCCTCTCCCCGGAGGGGCGAGGGGAGCAAAGGCTATTTCACAATGTTGACGTTGATCTTGGTTTCATGCACGAGCGTCACGTTGCCGTTGACGACGGCGCTGGCGCGGACGATCAGGTTCTGCAGGTTCGCGGGCGGCGTCCCCTGCGGCACCTTCAGCAGCATCTTCACCTCGCTGGTGTTCGGCGCGATGGTCAGGCCGTCGGCCGTCACCCCCTTCACGTTCGGCGGCAGCACCAGCTCCACCTTGAAGGCGTCGGCGTAGTCGAACAGCCGCGCCACCTTCACCAGAAGGGGAGCCTCAGCGCCCACTTTCACGGTCGGGTTGGCGTTGTCGACCGACAGCGTCGCGACCTGCTTCGGCAGCACCGTCACCTCGACCGCCGGAGCGGTCAGGATCGTGTTGACCGGCTTGGCGTTGGCGTTCGGGGCGATGGTCGCGAAGCCGCGGAAGACGATGTTGTACTTGCCCGGCGCGGCGTTGGCGGCGATGGTCAGCACCGCGTTCACGTCGTCCTTGCCCGCCGCGAAGGTGAGGTTGGCGAACGTGACGCCGACGGGCAGCTCGGTCGGCACGGGCGTGACCTGGAAGTTCGCCTTGAACTCGGGCTGCACGCGGACCAGCTTTAGCGGGATCTCGGTTTTGTCGCCGATGGAGACGACGACCTTGTCCTTGGCGGGCAGCAGCTTGCCGGGCGACTTGTCGCGGACAGCCAGGGCCAGATCGCGGTCGAGCCGGGTCACCGTCGGGATGTTCTGCGCTGTCGGCACGCCCCAGGTGATCGTCGCGGGCCGGGCCTGCTGCACGACCTTCTGCCCGTTGATGACTGCCGTGCCGACGACCTTGACCGACCCGGTGAAGACGGCCGCGTTGTCGGCGGCGGTCAGCACCAGGTGTGCGAACTTGAGGCTCCCCGCCAGGATCTGCGGCTGAGCCGTCACCCCCGCCGGCAGTCCTTCGACGGCCAGGGTGATTTCGCCCTTGAAACCATCCGTGCGCAGGGCGTAGACCGTGTAGTGCTGGGCGCCCCCCTGGCCCAGCACACACGTGTCCGGCCGATGCTCATCCGCAGGCATGACCATCAGCCGGAAATCAGGCTTCTCCTTCGCAATGCGAAGGATGTAGTTGCACGTCGGGTCGGCGACGATGTCGCCGGTGTGGCTAACGGCCAGCAGATGATACTTCCCGTCGGCCGGCGCCACGAAGCGGTACGGCGCGGGGTCGCGGTTCGGCGTGTAAAGACGCATACTGAGCGAGTCAGCGGTGTCGTCCAGCGCGACGATCTCCTGCTTCATCGCCTGGTTGCGGACGCTCAGGTACATGTCGGTCGGCGAAACCAGCCGATGGCTGAGCAGATCGATCATGAACACGTCCCCCTTCTTCGCGTCGAACATGTACCAGTCGCGGTCGCGCTTCTTGTCGATGCGCCCGGCGATCTCGCACGGCACGGCCACCTGCTGCGCCTTCTCGGCCACGTCGTTGTCGTCGTTCTCGACGATGACCGGCGCCGAAGCGAACTGGATCAGCACCGGGTTCGACACGCCGGTCGGGCCTGTGAAGCGGTACTCGAAACCGTCCAGCATCGCCGACACCGAGGGCACGCGACCGTTGAACGACAGCCTGTTGCGCAGCGCCGGATCGGCGGGAGCGGCGATGCTGACGACCAGCTTCTCCAGCACGCTGCCGTCGAGCACCGCCGCCGGATCGAGCTTGCCGCCGGGCAGGTTGCGGCCATACAGCGTGACCTGGGCGGTCTTGCCCGGCTCGATGGTCGGCGGGAACACCGCGTCGATCCACGGGCCGGTCGTCACGTTCAAGCGGTAGAAATACTCCGGCCCGCCTGCGGTGTAAGTGAACTGGTTCAAGCGGATGAGGTACTCGCCGTCCTCAGGCAGCGTGATGTCGAGCAGGCCGTCGGCGCCCGGCGTGGCGCGGTCGCTGGCGATCTCCTTCTCGCTCGACTTCAGGAACACGCGCATCTCCGGCATGATCTTGCTGTCGATGCTGGCGCCGAGGCAGTGCAGCAGCACGCGCTGCCCCTTCTTGCCGGCGAACACGAAGAAGTCGACGTCGGTGCCGTTGACGATGCCGCCGGTGACGGTGGTGTTGATGTCGATCTTCTGCGCTTCCTTGGCCGGCTCGTTGTTCGGCTCCTTCTCGGCGACTTCGACGAGGTCGCCCACGACGAAGACGCGCGGGTTGCTGACGCCGAACTTGTTGACGAAGCGCACGTCGTGGTAGCCGACCGGCACGTCCTTGGCGATGGTGACGGTGAACTTCGTGATCGGCGGCGCGACGGGCGGCTTCTTGGCGGGGTCGGGCTTCGCCTTGGGATCGACGACCGGGGGCGGCGGGATGATCGGCGCGCCCTTGATGCCGGGATGGCTGAAGACGAGGGCTTCGGGGTCATCGAGTTCGGTGCCGGCGAACGTGACTTCGACCGACGTGCCCGGCTTGCCGCCCGTCGGCGTCAACACGGTGAGGCGCGGGTTGGGCCAGTTGCTGCCGACGTTGAGCTGGGCCTGGGCGGGAGTCGCGAAGGCCAGGGCCAAGCCCAGCAGAGCGAATACGCGGAGAGGACGCATCGGCCACACACCTTGCATGTCGTGCCTCGTCCAAGAAACCGGCTGGTTTGCTGGGGTGGAGGGAATCGTGGTTGGCGAGAGATACCGGGGAGAAATTCAAATCGCGAAGCAGGGACGCGAGGAGGGCAGCGAAGTCGCAGGGTCGCGTCGGTTCCTGAGACTGAAAGGTATCGTAATGGACGCGCATCGAGGGGTCAAGCAACTTCCTTGGGAAATTCTCGTCTTCGCGAACTTGCATTTTTCTTGACTGGAATCCTGCGGCGATTATGCTGGCCTGGGTTGCTTCGCGTCGCGATTCCGCCATGTCACCCGCGCTCGCAGGCAGCCGCGCTCGATTTTCGCTCTCTTCGGAAAGGCCCCTTCCATGCGACCCGCTCCGCGTCGGCACGGCTTCTCGGTCTTCATGATGCTCGCCGTCATCGCCATCATCCTGTTCCTCATCGCGCTGCTGATCCCGGCCGTGCAGCGCGTGCGCCAGACGGCGGGGCGCTCGCAGTCGATCAACAACCTGAAGCAGATCGGGCTGGCGATGCACGGCATCCACGACGTGCATGGCAAGTTCCCCCCGATCTACGGCACCCTCGGCGGCGCCGAGGGGACGTACCACTACCACGTGCTGCCCTACATCGAGCAGGACGTGGTCTACCGCAACTCGATGAACGCCGTCTGGCGCAACGACACCGCGAAGACGATCATTCCGATCTTCAGCGACCCGCTCGACGTGAGCGCCCCGCCGGGCTATCGGCACCAGGACACGCTGGCGACCACGAACTACGTCGCCAACTGGATGGTGTTCAAGGAGGGCGGCCAACGTTTCAACAACATCCTCGACGGCACGTCCAACACGCTCTGCCACACGACGCGGCAGCAGCTCTGCAACGGCCAGCCGACCGCGTGGGGCTACCCCGGAATCTTCACCTGGACACCGATGTTCGCGTTCTACAACGAAGGGCTGATGCAGGACTTCCCCACGCAGAATGAATGCGACCCGCGCCTGCCGCAGTCGATCACCAAGGGCACCTCGCTGGTCGGCATGTGCGACGGCAGCGTCCGCACGGCCTCGACCCAGCTCAGCGCCAGCACCTGGTACTACCTCTGCTCGCCCAACGACGGGCATGCCATCGGCGATTTCTAGCACGTTGGTTTCTCGCTTGCGTTTCGCGCCCGCTCGACCTGGCGGAACCGGTGTCTCGCGCTTCGGCGCTGCGTGCCACGCCTCGTTCCGGCGAGCGCGAAACGGTGAACCAGAATCATTTCCACCATTGCATCCAAGGACGCTCCCATCATGTCGCTTCGTTCATTGATCGCTGCGGTGCTGACGTTGATTCTCGCGCAGGTCGCGCAGGCCGGCGACGATCTGCCGTCGCTGGTGAAACGCCTGAAGTCGGGCGACAAACGTGCCATCCCTGAGCTGGTCAAGCACGGCAGCGACGCGATCCCGTCGCTGCTGCCGATGATCGGCGCGAGCGCCAGCGTCGCCGATCAGTCGATGGCGCTCGCCGTTCTTTCGCAGGTCGTGGAGAAATCGGGGGGCAAAGCGAAGGGCGCTATCGAGCCGTTGTGCAGGATCCTGGAGAAGCCAACCGAAGGCAACGCCAGCGCCGCCGCCAAGACGCTCGGGCTGATCGACGCCGACGCGGCGCCGGCGCTCGTCAAGATCGTCCGCGAAGGCAGCAGCGCGTCGGCGATCTACGCGGCCCGCGCCCTTCGCCATGTGGGCGAGCCGGGCAAGGACGCCGTCGAGCCGCTCGCGAAGCGTCTCGCTGGCAAGCTGCCGGTGCAGGAGCAGGTCGCCTACCTCGAAGCGCTGGCGGCGTTCGGGCCGGGCAGCAGGTCGGCGGTCAAGCAGATCGTCGCGATGGGCGAAGCCCAGCCCAAGGCGCCCCACCTCGTCCATCTCGTGGCGACCCTCGGCAAGATCGGCCCCGACGCGGAGGAGGCCATCCCGTACCTGATGGAAGTTCTCACCAAGGGGCAGCCGCCGTTCCTCCGCCTGCACGCCCTCGACGCGCTCGGCAAGATCGGCGTGAAGTCGAAGGATCTGACCGCGAAGCTGGCCTTGCAGCTGAAGGAGCCGAGCATTCCGCGCGACCTGATCCTCGAAGCGCTTAGCCGGGCAGGCACGCTCGACAAGGAGACGGCGATGAGCATCCAGAACGTGCTGCGCGACCCCAGCCCGCGCACCCGCTTGTACGCCGCCCGCATCATCGGCAGGGTGAACGCCGACCACCCGGCCACGGTGTCGGTGCTGCTCGAATCACTGGGCGAGAAGGACGCGGAGCTGCGCCGTCTCGCCGCCGAATCGCTGGGCGAGATCCGCCCGCGCGACGAAGCGGTGCTGGAGGCGCTGCAGAAGAGCGTCGCCGACGCCGACCCGGCCGTCAGCCGGGCGGCGACCCAGGCCATCGAGAGGTTGAAGGGGAAGGAATGACACGCAACGCGGGGATGCTCGAGGTGCGGCCCCTGGTGGCCGAGGCGATCCGCGGCGGCCATCCGGTCGTCGCGCTCGAATCGACGCTGATCTCGCACGGCCTGCCCTGGCCGCTCAACCTGGAGACCGCCCACAGCGCCGAAGCGGCCGTGCGGTCCTCCGGCGCCATCCCCGCGACCATTGCGATTCTAAAGGGAAAGCCAACCGTCGGCCTGACCTTGATGGAGCTGGAAGACCTACTGACAGCTGCGCAAAGAAGTAAACTTTCACCCGTGTAGCGGCAACCCGGCGGCGGCGAAGAACGATTGAATCAGGTGGGGCTTTTGCCGCAA
>JAYSSW010001001.1:0-28539 GCA_043720335.1 Planctomycetia bacterium | reverse complement strand
ACGTGTCATAGGTTCGCATGGCAACACGGTCTCGGATCGTGCCAGTCTCGCAGGGAATACTCGCTCACGTTCAGCCCGGTTTCAACCCGAAGTGAATTTCACACTTCCCCGTCGACGAGAAGTCCCCTCCATGTACTTCGTTTTTGCAGCAAGAACATTTAACCGATCACGAACGGACCAGGTCGAGGACGCCGATGCGGCCCGCGAACCGTTCGGACGAGGCCATGTCGCGCAGGTGGCGGTGGTGCGTGAAGAACAGCACCTGCGTTTTCTCGCTGAGGTCCGCGAGGCAGTCGAGGGCGGCGCCGGCGCGCTCGTCGTCGAACGTCAGCAGGATGTCGTCCACGATGATGGGGAAAGGCCCGTGGTCGCGGACGTGCTTCTCCAGGTGGGCCAGCCGCAGCGCCAGGAAGAGCTGGTCGCAGGTGCCTTCGCTCATGCCCGACACGCCGACGCGCTCGGCCGCGTCGCCCGCCCGGCGGACACCGACGATGAACGGCCGGTCCTTGTCGTCCTGGTCGAGTTCCAGTCCCTCGTAGCGGTGGCAGGTGAGCTTCTGGAAGAACCGCGAAGCCGACTCGAAGAGGTCCGACTTGTTGCGCTCGCGGTAGCGTTCGAGGGCGCGGGCCAGCACGGCTTCCGCGAGAACCAGCACCGCGTAGTCGGGGACGAGGTCGCGGAGCCGCGCGAGGGCCGACTCCATCTGCTCGCGCTGGTCGATGCCGCCGCGCCGCTTGAGCAGCGTGGTCTGCTGGCTCTCCGCGTCGCCCAGCTCGCGGGCGGCGGTTTCGCGACGGCGGTCGAACTCTTCCAGTTCGCCTTCCGCGTCCACGATCTCGGCGGCGAGGTCGCGGCCCTGAGCCTCGCCGACCTGCGCGACGATGTCGTCCGGCGTGCAGCCTGCAGGGGCGGCCAAAGCGCGCAGAGGCTTGTGATACTCCTCTTCGATGCGACGATCGAGATCGCGGAGACGGTCGGCGAGTTCGATCCGTGAAGGAAGCTGTTCCGCGTCGTCGGCCTGGGCGTCGTCGAGAAGGCGGCGAAGCTGGAGCTGCGATTCCTGGTGCGCAGCCTCGAGGGCGGGCCGTTGCTGCTGATGCTTGGCGAGCTGTCCGGCGCGGTCGTGCAGGCGGGTGCGGGCGTTTCTCGTCGTCTCGACGCGGGCATGCCAGATCGCGACCAGCGGGGCCGGGTTCGCGGAAGCGAGAAAGGCGTCCCGTTCGCCGAGGTGGGCCGCCACCGTCTGCGCGGCGGCCTGCCATCGCTCGACCTCCTCGAGCCGGCTCTTGCGGTCGATCATTTTCGTTCTTCGGAAGTCGAGCTTGTCGAAGTAGTCGCGAATGTCGCCCAGCACGTCGTCGAGCTGGTCGGGGAGCAGCGCCGCGATGCCCGCGTCCACGAGTCGGGCCGTCGCGGCGGTCCACTCGGACTGCCACTTGTCCAGTTCGTGCCGCTTCAGGTCGCGTTCCGATTCGGCGGACCGCAGCGAGTCGGCGGCGTCGTCGATGTTCTCCTCCAGCTTCTGCCGATTCGCGGCTTCCTGGTCGTGCTTCTTCTGCACCCGCTTCGAGCACGCCAGCAGATCGCGGAAGCTGGCGTGGCGGGCGAGCTCCGCCGCGCTCTCGCCAGCGACCTCCAGCGCGTGCCGCAGCCGGTCCGACTGCTCGGCCACCACGCGGTCGAGCTGGGCCAGGTCGCGCTCGACCTCGGCGAGCTGGCTGATCTGTCCGCTCACGCGTTCCCAGTCGCGCAGCCAGCCGAGCATCTCGTGGGGTGAACCAGGCGTGATGGCGGTCGGCGCCCACAGCGCCAGCCAGTCGGCCCGCCGCGAATCGAGCTGCGCCGCAGCCTGCGTCTCCTTCGTGTCGAGCCACGCGACCTGCCGGCGCAGCTTGGCGACCTGCGCCTCGCGCTCCAGGCGTGCGCGCACCCGGTCGGCTTCCGCCGCGAGCTGGTCGGCGACGCCGTCGGCAGCCGCGACCGCGTCGGCGTAGTGCTGGGCGAGCGAACGCTCCGAAGCGTCCGCGTCGGTGAAGTCCGCGACGCTGGCCTTGTCGAAGTCGTCGGTGAGCCATGCGCGCCGGATCAGCTCCCAGCCGCGCTCTCGCTTCAGGCGGGCGGCGGCAAGGTCTGCCTCGCTCGGCAGCGACTCGCTCGTCTGCTGCTTGGCGAATTGAATCTCCAGTTCCGCCAGGTCGGCTGCAGTCTCGCTTCGCTTCCGTCGCAGCTCGGTCGCTTCGCGTTCCGTTTCGTCGAGCCGTTGGCGCTGCCGCTCGACCGCTTCCGTGCCCGGCACTGGGATCGTCGGGACTTCCTTGAAGTCGCGCCGGCAGCCGAGGCGTTCCAGCCCGGCTTCGATCCCCGGCGCCAGCGACGCGATCTCGCGCCGCAGCGCGTCGATGCGCTGGTCCACGTCGCCGAACCGGCTGGCGTCGTCGATGGCCGCCTGCAGCGACTCGTTCCGAGATTCAGCGGGCAGGCTTTCGCGCCGCAGCGTCGCCTTCTGCAGTTTGCTTTGCTGCGCCAGCACTCCGCGCTCGGCCTCTTGGAGCGAAATCGCCAGCTCGCCGTGTTTTTTCGCCAGCTTCTTGAGCAGCTTCGTTTCCCGGTCGTTGAGCCGCAGCGCCTCCTTGTAATCCTCCACATCGACGGGCAAAGGCAGCCCCAGCTTGCGCAGCACCTGCTTCGCTTCGCCTTCCTTGTCGCGGATCAACTGCTCGGTCCTCTCCGACGACGTCTGGAGGCTGTCCACGTCGTCGAGCTTGGCGTGCAGCGTTTCGACCATGTCGGCGACGGCGAGGATCGATTCGTCGACGGCGATGCCCGCGATCTCCGCGTCGTGCTGCTGGATCAATTGGTCGACGTTGGCGAGGTCGCGCTCCGCCTGCCTCAGCTCCGGCATGAGGGCCGCGTAGTCGGCGGCGAACGTGGGCCGCAGCGGGACGACGTTCTTCAGCGACCGCTGCTCCTTCTCCAGCTCGGCGAAACGCAGCACCAGTTCGCGGGCCTGCAGCAGCCGCCGCAGCGACGCGAGGCGGGCGCGCAGCCGGCTCTCGGCCGCGCGCAGCTCGGCCAGCGCCTTCTGCTTGTCGCCCACGTCCGCGCTCAGGCGCTCCGCCTCCGCCGCCTTCACCATGCTCTCGTCCCACGCTTTCTTCGCGTCGGCATACGCTTTCAGCGCGGCGTTGATTTTGGGAACCGACGCGCGCGGGGCGAACAGTGCGTCTTTGCGTTTGCCGATCTCGCCGCGCATTTTCTGCAAATTCGCCACGCCCGACGCGGCCGCGAACAGGGCGGCGCCCAGGTCGCCTTCGCCGTCGGCGATCTGCCTGCCGCCGTCGCGCAGGCTCGCGTGGGTCAATCCGAACGATTCGACGAACTGCTGCGGCGAGATCGCTTTCAGGTACGTCGCCAGCGCGTGGTCCGCCAGTGGCGACTTCCCGTCGGCGGCGAGAAGAGTGTCTTTGCGTCCCTTGCGGCGAACCGATGCCAGCGTGGAATCCGAGTTCGACAGCACGCCGCCGACACGCAGGTTGGAGGCCTTGTGGCGGAAGTCGAGGTTCTCGGCGCGGTGGTCGAAGCCGAACAGCCAATGGCGGATCGCGTTGAGTGTGGTCGTCTTGCCTGCTTCGTTGTCGCCGTGGACGACGACCATGCCGCAGCCGGCGCCGGCCAAGTCGAGCGTCACATTCGTCAGGCTGCCGTAGGCGATCAGGTCGAGCCGATCAATCTTCATGGCCGGCCTCCCGTCGTGCCGGCGTCGGACAGCACGGGCAGCACACGGTCCAGCAGGCGGGCGAGCCACGCGGGGTCGGTCGGCAGCAGCGGTTCGCTGGCGGAGCGGACAGCGGAAGGCAGCTTGTCGTTCAACGCTTCCATGGCACTGGCGACTCCCGCCAGCCTCTGTGGGTCGTTGCGGAACTCCTCGATCACCGCGCGCAGCTCGGACAGCGCGTCGTCCACGCCAGCGTCGTTTTCGGCCTCCACAGGCTGCGTCTCGAAACGCACCGACTCCAGCCAGACGCGGTCGCCATGTTCGTTGCGCAGCATCTCACGGAACTTCTCCACGAAGTCGGCGCGGCGAGATTGCAGTGCCGCGTGCGCCTCCGTCTGCCCCGTGATCCGGCAGCAGACCGCCAGCAGCCGCTCGGTCTCGGCGTCGCCGTGAATGCGGACCGCGCCGATGGCGTCCTCCAGCACGTTCTCGGCGTCCTGGTCTTGCTTCGCACGATGTTCGACCGCTTCCCAGCGGACCACATCGAGCCGGTGGAACGCGAGTGACACCGCGTTGTCATCGCCGACTTCGACGAGGTAAGCTCCCTTCTCGCCGGTCTCGCGGACGTGCCTGCCCTGGAGGTTGCCTGGGAAGACGATGGCGGGGTCGGACGTGCGAATGACATGGCGTTGATGGACGTGGCCGAGCGCCCAGTAGTCGTAGCCCTTGTCGATGAGCTGCTCCACGCTGCACGGCGCGTAGGTGTCGTGCTCCGCGTTGGCGCCGGACAGCGAGGTGTGCAGCACGCCGAGGTTGAAGCAGCCGGGCACCGGGTCGGGATACTCGCGGACCAGGTTCTCGCGCACCTCGCGGTCCTGGAAGCTGCGGCCGTGGATCGCCACGTTGAGGCTTTCGAGGTGGCACGTCTCCGCTTTCACCTCGCCGACCAATTTCACGTTCTTCGGCAGCGGCAGATTGCGAGTCATCTTGTTGGCGGCGTCGTGGTTGCCCCGGATCAGGAAGACCGGCAGGTCGCCCAGCCGCCGCATCTGCGCGATGAAGAACTGTCCGGTGGCGTAGTCCTTCCAGTCGCCGTCGTAGATGTCGCCGGCGAGGACGAGGAAGTCGGCTTTCTCGTCCAGGCACAGCCGCACCAGGGCGTCGAGCGCTCGCCGAGGCGCCTCGCGGATGATCTCGCGCGGCGCGTCTTCCTTCAGATCGAGACCGACCAGCGGGCTGTCGAGGTGCAGGTCGGCGGCGTGGACGAAGCGAAACATCAGGTCTCTCGTGGTGTCCCAAACGGCTCGCAGAGTTTGCGAAACGTTCAAATGAATCGTCGAATTCGTCAAAGTGCAACTTGGCGGACCAACCGGCTCCGCCATGCTCCATCGTCAACGTCTGCTCATTTTATGACGTATGCTTCGTCGTTCCGTTTCGACAATTTCTTCCCCGGAATTGACGAAATCCCCTCCTTATTCATTCCTTGTGAGAACCTCATGGCCTTCGTCCCCTTCCCCTGGAAGAACCTGCTCACCCGTTGGACCCGTCAGCCCCGAAATATCAAGCGGCAAAACCGGCACAAACCGCACAACCGGAACGCCCAGCCGAAAATCCTGCAACTCGAAGACCGCATCGTCCCCGCCCCCGTGGCGTCGATCGTCGGCCTGACAGCGGCCGGCGTGAACCAGCCCCTCATCGGCGAAACCGTCAGCTACAACTTCAACTTCACCAACGGCAGCGGCGTCGACGTCGGCTACGCGCCGTTCATCGAGGTCGCGGTCGACCGCACCGGCGACTCGCCCCCCGCCGTCGGCAACAGCCTGAACTCGCCCAACGACGGCTTCGCGCTGCCGACCGTCACCGCCGCCGGCCTGTCGTTGTCCCCCGCCGCCACCGTCACGCTGTCCGCCGCGAACATCACAGCCGGCACCTACACCAACCCGTTCACGGGAGATTCGCGCGCCATCCCCGGCACGGCGAAGTTCAACGCCGGCGACCAGGTGCTCGTCTACGCGCTGCCGTTCGGCAGCTTCACGCCGGGGCAGACGACCGCCGTCACCATGTCGCTGCCGATCAGCACCTTCGCCGACGTCAACAACCCGCTCCCCCTCGCCGTTACCGGCGGCTTCCGCGCAGACAACCCGGCGCTCACCGGCCCGCGTTTCTATGGCACCTCGCAGTTGAGCGACGCGACGCCGCAGCTGTACCGCCTGAACAAGATCTACCTTGGACCGGAAAGCGAAACCGCCACCGGCCCGAACTATGTTCGTCGCTACCGGCTTGAAGTCGACATCGCCGCGGGGCAGAACGTCACCAACCTGCGCATCACCGACGACCTCGCGGCCAGCATGCAGATCGTCGGCAAGAACACGACCAACATGGCCGCCTACCTGTTCAGCGGCGGCGTGCAGGGAGCGAACTCCTTCGCGCTGGCCAGCCTGACTGGCTCCGCCCTGACGACCGCGCCGGACGGCACGCTCATCTACACCTTCGCCAGCGTCACCGGCGCGGCGGGCGTCGATGCCGCCTACGAGTTCGATTTCTACATCCCGCGCGACGACTCCGCTTCCAACCAAGTGGTCCCGCAGACGCCGCTCGCCCTGCCGGTCACCGGCACCGACAGCACCACCGCCGTCAACAACGCCGGCAGCCTGCTCAACTGGGTTCCGCTCGATCCGCTCGATTCGCCCGCGACGAACCTGCCCCCCTCCAGTTCCGGCTCCACGCTCGCCCACACGCTGGAACAGCAGTCGATCGCCGTGCAGAAGTCGGTCGTCGCCATCGACCCCACGACGGGGAATGTCATCCCCACCGGCCAGCCGATCCAGCCGGGCAAGACGCTGCTCCGCTACACGATCAACTTCCAGGTCTCCGACTACTACGCCATCCAGAACGTGTTCCTCAACGACACGATCGGCGACGGCCTGCGTCTCTTCACCGGCACGCGCGGTGTGGTCACAGCGGGCATTCCGACGCTGACAGTGAACAACGCCTACCTGAAGGGCGCCGTGGCTGGAAATCGCACCGACCTCGCCACCGGCGCTTTCAACGGCGCTACCATCGACTACCAGCGCCGCTACACGCTGCAGTCGACGCTGCCCGCCGGCGCCAGCACGGATCCGACCAGCTTCGCGGGGACCGGGCCGACCGCCACCGCGTTCAGCACCCCCACCACCGGCGCGACCGTTGACGGCACCACGCTGCTGCGTTTCAACATCTCCAACGAGCTGATCCGTCAGCTCGGCGCCAGCGCGGGGCTGCTGGTCGGCGGCGAGATCAACAACAACGGCAGCGGCCCCGACAACGACCCGTTCGCCAGGCCGCGCCTCGGCGCCGCCACCGGCGCCATCGTCTACTACGTCGAGGTGTCCGAGGACTTCAGCGACAACTTCCCCTCCGTCGACCGCTCCGTCGACCAGGGCGACCGCCTCAACAATTCCGTCGACGACACGCAGACTGGCGGCCGCGACGGCATCGTCGGCACGCAGATCCGCCCCTCGACCATCAATGACGCCGTCCCGACGACGATTGGCACGGGTACGGACGACAGCGGCGCCACCGTCTCGATCCCCTACGGTGTGCAGTCGAAGACCATTGCCCGCATCAACGGCCAGGCGGTCCCCGTCCAGAGCGCGACGAACCCGCCGTTCTCGGTGCAGGCGGGCGACCGCATCACCTACAAGCTGACCTACACGCTGCCGATCAGCAGCTATGAGCAGCTCACGATCAAGGACATCCCGCCGCTGCCGGTGATGGCGGTCGGGGCGGCGTCGCTCTACGACTTCCAGACCGGCGCGCCGACCTTCGGCAACTACACCGCCGCCATCGCCCCGGACGACACCTACTTCAGCACGCTGGGCATCGTCTCCGCCTCGAACCTCGTCGCCGCCACGACCGGCGCCCTTGCCGGTGCGGCCTACAACCCCGTAGGCGGCGCCGCGAGCAATGGCGCCTTCACCGGCGCTCCGTCCAGCATCGACGGTGTCGCCCTGGCCAACGGCAACCTCGTCCTCGTCAAGGACCAGGCCGACCCGCGCCAGAACGGCGTCTACCTTGTCGTCAACGCCGCCACCGGCGCCTGGAGCCGTTCCGTCGACATGGACGCTGTCCGCGAGGTCCAGAACACGCTGCTCTTCCGGATCGCCGGCGGCGCGGTCAACGCCAACCGGGCCTTCTCCCAGACCAACAACAAGTTCCTCAGCTTCAACAACGCCACGCCCGCCAACGGCAACATCGTCTTCACCTCGTTCATCACGACCGATCCCGTGACGAACACCATCGCCTTCAACTTCGGCAACTTCGACGACAACGGCCAGCGCCGCTCGACCACCATCTCCATCCTGCTGACGCTCCCCGTCGGCGCCGACCCCTTCGCCAGCGACCTGTTCCTCACCAACCAGCTCCGCATCGACGAAGGCTCCACCAACCAGGGATCGGTCACCGTCGAGGATCTGCGCCGCTTCGAACTGGTGCGCCCCCAGCTCGCCGTCCAGAAGGGCGCCGTCGCAGGCGACGGCGTCGGACTCACGGCGGGCAGCGGCGCCAGCCAGGTCGTGTTCGCCCCGGCCACCAACGCGGCGGGCACCTTCACGCTCGGCGGAGCCGTGCTCAGCAACCTCAACACCGTCGACGACGCCACCGAGGCGGGCAACATCGGCGGCCTGAACGTCACCCTCACCAACGCTCCCGTCGACGCCGGCGACAAGGTCCGCTTCGCCATTGTCGCCCGCAACTCCGGCAAGGGGGACGCCTTCAACGTCACCCTCACCGACGTCATCCAGCCCGGCTTCGACCTCGCCAGCTTCACCAACCTCCGCCTCCTTCGTGGCGACGGCTCCGTCCTCTCCCTGGGGACCGACTACACCTTCACCTACAGCAACGGCACCGGCGCCCTGGCGATCACGCTGATCGACAACTACGTCGCAGGCAACGTCGGCGGCGCTGCCGAGGACAACCGCACCGGCGCTCTCAGCCGCGGCCTGCGAACCGACCAGACGACGGGCAACGTCACGATCTCCAACGGCTCGAACACCGTCGTCGCCCTCTACGACGTGACGCTTGCCAACAACGTCGCGCCCAACCGCACCATCACCAACACGGCGAGGATCACCAACTACGCCACCGTGGTCGGCGGCCCCAACCTCACCGATCCGTTGGTCGTCCCCGGCGCGACCCAGCCCACCGACACCGCCACGGTCGTCACCAAGCTGCCTCTCGTCAGCAAGACGCTGGTCGGCACCGAGGTCACCAACACGGGCAACACCAGCAGCCAGGCTGTCATCGGCGAGTTGGCGACCTACACCGTCACCCTCGCCATTCCCGAAGGCTTGACCGCTGGCGCCACCCTGGTCGACACCATGAGCGCCGGCCTGGCGTTCGTCGATGTGACTTTGGTGACGTCTACCGCCGGCCTCGCGTTCAGCGGCACCGGCGGCCTGCCGACGCTCAGCGCCACGCCTGCGAACACCGTCATCACGCCGGTCGGCACCGGCAACGTCATCACCTTCAACCTCGGCGACATCACCAACAGCAACACCGTCAACGCCACCGTTGAGACGATCACGATCACCTACCGTGTCGTCGTGCTGAACACGCTGGCCAACCAGCGCGACCAGACGCGCAGCAACTCGGCCCGCTTCGCCTGGACCAGCAACGCCACCACCGTCGCCGCCGTCAACGCCGGCCAGACGACCGGCGCGGCGGGGACCGCGTCCGGCACGTCCACCCCGATCACCATCGTCGAGCCGACCCTCACCAACACCAAGGACGTCCGCAACGTCACCAACTCCGGCACGTTCGGCCAGACGACCCGCGGCGACAACGGCGACGTGATGCAGTACCGCATCGTCATCGCCAACGGCAGCGCCGCCACCGACACCGTCGCCTACGACGTCAGCCTCAGCGACACCATCCCCTCGCTCGTGACTTCGCCGGCCCTCGTCGCCCTCGGCATCACTTCGAGCGGAAGCATCAGTTTCAACGGAACCACGCGCGCGGTTCTGCCGACCGACTTCGTCATCAACGCGGGCGTGCTCACCTTCGACCCCTCCATCAACGTCGACATGCAGCCCGGCTCCAGCATCACCGTGACGGTGCAGGGCACGTTCACCGGCGCTTCGGGTTTGACCATCGTCAACACCGCCGACGTTCGCTGGACCAGCCTCGACGGCGCCCCCGGCACGCGCAGCACCCACAACGTCGCCAGCACCGAGCGCGGCGGACAGGACGGCGCCCTCAACACCCAGACAGCGCCGAACTTCCTTAACGACTACCGCGTCGTCGACACGGCCGACATCACCTCCCCGCCGCTGGTCCGCAAGACCATCGTCGCCAGCTCCGAGCCAGGCACCACGCCGACCGCCGCCCATCCGGTCAACGGCGGCCTCACCGACCGCCTCGCCATCGGCGAAGTCGTCCGGCAGCGGCTGTACGTCTCCCTCGCCGAAGGCTTGACCCGCAACTTCCAGGTCCAGGACTTCATCCCGACGGGCATGCAGTTCCTCAACGACGGCAGCGCTCGCTTCGCCTTCCTCTCGACCACGGGCGGACAGATCTCGTCCATCGGCATCACCAACATCTCCAGCCTCGGCACCGGCGGCGCGGGAAACCTCGACAGCGGCGCCGTCACGCTGCTTAGCCTCCCGTCGTCGAGCGTCGCGGGAACCTTCAACGACAACAACCTGGCGAACGCCGCCGCCGGCGCAGGCACCGGCGAAGCCTCGCTCTTCGCCAGCGCCCAATCGGTCTTCTTCCGCTTCGGCGACCTCAACAACGTCGACAGCGACGTCGACGACGAGTTCGTCGTCATCGAGTACAACGCCCTTGTCCCCAACGTCGTCGGCAACCAGGCCGGCAACAGCCTCACCAACAACTTCGGCGTCCTCGTCGACATCGACAACAACGGCGCCCCTGGCTACGTCGGCGTTCTGCAGGACACCGACGGCAGCGGAACCTTCAGTGCCGGCGACACCGCTTCCAACGCCAACGATCCGGGCAACAACGGCGCAGGCACGCCCGGCCTCTCCAACAACACCGTCGCCACCATCGTCGAGCCGAACGTCACCGTCACCAAGGCGGTCACTGCCACCAACGGCTCCGTCGTCACCTACCGCGTCATCATCTTCAACACGGGCGCCAATGCCAGCCAAGCCAACAACACGCGCCTCATCGACGTTCTCCCCGCCGCCGACCTGACTTTGCTCAACCCCACCGGCCTCACCGCCTCCCTCGCCGGCGGCGCCACCGGCGCCGTCAACAATTCCACGGGCAACACCGTCGACTTCACCATCGCCTCGATCCCCGTTGGCGGCAGCGTCACCCTCGACTACCAGGCCACCGTCCTCACGGTTCCGACCGGCATCACCACGATCAACAACACCGTCAACATCGCCTCCACCAGCCTCTCGGGCACCAACGGCACGCTGCCCTTCTTCAACACCGTCGTCGGCACGCTCGGCGCGCCGGGAACCCCGACCGGCGAACGCACCGGCGCGGACGGCGTCGGCGGACTCAACGACTACGTCGATTCGGCCAGCCAGAAGCTCGGCTCCCTCGGCGACCGCGTCTATGTCGACATCAACGGCAACGGCGTGCAGGACGGCGCCAACGAACCCGGCATCGTCGGAGCCGCCGTCACCGTCCTCTGGGCCGGGCAGGACGGCACCTTCAACACCGTCGACGACTCCCTCATCAACGCCACCACCGGCGCCAACGGCATCTACACCGTCACCGGACTCCCCGTTGACAGCCCCGGTGCTTTCCGCGTCACGGTCAACGGTGCTGCCGCTCCTTTCACGACGTTCGGACTCAACACGCTCACCGACTCGATCAACAATGGCGGCGCTCCCAGCCCCGTCAATCCGACGACGCTGAGCCTCACCACCGCGATTCCCAACCCGCGCGACCAGGACTTCGGCTACCGAGGCACCGCGACGCTGGGCAACTTCGTCTGGCACGACGTGGACGCCGACGGCGTGCAGGACGCGGGCGAGCCGGGCATTCCCGCCGTCAACGTGCAGCTCACCTGGCTCGGCCAGGACAACACGCTGGGCGGCGGCGACGACGTCGTCCTCACCACCACGACCAACGCCGCTGGCGGCTACTCCTTCGCCAACCTGCCCGCCGGCAACTACAAGGTCGACGTGTTGACCGCGACGCTGCCCGACAACTTCACGCCGACCTTCGACCTCGACGGCGTCGCCACGGTCGCCAACTCGACGCTGACCACGCTGACCACCGGCCAGAACCGCACCGACGTCGACTTCGGCTACACCGGCAACGCCACCATCGGCGACACCGTGTGGTACGACGTCGACGGCAACGGCGTGCAGAACAACGCCGAACCCGGCATCGCCGGCGTCACCGTCACCCTCCTCTTCGGCGGCGACGACGGCGACCTCGCCACCGCCGCCGACAACATCACCTACACCACGACGACCAACAGCGCGGGCAACTACCAGTTCCCCAACCTGTTCGGCGGCGACATCAGCGGCGCCAACCCGAACTACCGCGTCACCGTGACGACGCCGACCGGCTACCCGACGCAGACGTTCGACAGCGACGGCACCGGCACGGCGAACCAGTCGTCGCTGCAGCTCGCCAACAACGGCAGCAACCAGCTGCAGGACTTCGGCTATCGCGGCCCCGCCACGCAGGGCCTGGGCGACTTCGTGTGGGAGGACCTCAACGGCAACGGCCGGCAGGACGGCGAACCCGGCCTCGTCGGCGTGACGGTGCAGCTCCTCGACGCCAGCAACAACGTGTTGGCGACCACGCTGACGGTCGTCGGCGGCATCTACAGCTTCCCCAACCTCGCCGCCAGCAGCGTCGCGGGCAACTACAAGGTGAACGTCGTCGCCCCCGTCGGCTACGTCTTCACCGCGCAGAACTCCGCCGTCGCCAACATCAACACCAACAGCAACGTCGACGCCACCGGCATCACCGGGGCGATCACGCTGCCGGCGAACACCATCGACAACTCCATCGACGCGGGCCTGTACCGCCTGGTCACGCTGGGCGACCGCGTCTTCTTCGACACCGACGCCGACGGCGTGCAGGACGGAGTGAACGAACCCGGCATCAGCGGCGTGCCGATCACGGTCGTGTGGCTGGGCCTGGACGGCGCCGTCGGCGGCGGCGACGACCAGACCTTCAACACGACGACGGGCGTCAACGGCGCGTGGTCGGTTGCCAACCTGCGTCCGGGCAACTTCGTCGTGACCGCCGCGCCGACGGCGGCCAGCGGCTTCAACACGCTGACCGACTCCCTCGACAACGGCGTCCTCAACGCGACGAATCCCGTCGCCGTCTCGACCAACTCCGGCGTCAACCGCGCCGACATCGACTTCGGCTACCGAGGCACCGCGACGCTGGGCAACTTCGTCTGGCACGACGTGGACGCCGACGGCGTGCAGGACGCGGGCGAGCCGGGCATCCCTGGCCTGCCGGTGCAGTTGACTTGGCTCGGCCAGGACAACACGCTTGGTGGCGGCGACGACATCGTCCTCAACACCACGACGGGCGCCAACGGCGCCTACTCGTTCACCAACCTGCCTGCGGGCAGCTACCAGGTCACGGTCGACACGGCCGGCTCGAACCTCACGCCCACCTTCGACCTCGACGGCACGGCCACGCCGAACGTCGCGGTCGCCACGCTGACCACCGGCCAAAACCGCACTGATGTCGATTTCGGCCTGGTCGGCAACGCCTCCGTCGGCGACCGCGTCTTCATCGACCAGGACGGCGACGGCGTGCAGGACGCTGCCGAGCCGGGCATCCCCGGCGCGACGGTCCAGCTCGTCGCGTCTGGCGTCGATGGCGTGCTCGGCACCGCCGACGACATGACGTTCAACACGACGACCGGCGCCAACGGCCTGTATCTCTTCACCGGCCTTCCCGTCTTCGGCGGCAGCGATTCGTACCGCGCCGACGTGACCAGCCTGCCCATCGCGGGGCTGAATCCGACGGTCGATCTCGACGGCATCGCGACTGCGAACACGGCGACGTTCACCGTCACCGACAGTGGCGTCAATCAGAACCGCCGCGACGTCGACTTCGGCTACGACGGCCTGAGCACCATCGCTGGCACCGTCTACCGCGACGACGACAACAACGGCCTGCAGACCGGCGCCGAGCCGGGCATCGCCGGGGTCGTGGTCACGCTCATCGGCGTCGATCCGTTCGGCAATCCGGTCCTCGACCCGGCCACCAACCTCCCCTATGTCACGACCACAGACGCCAACGGCAACTACGCGTTCGCCACCGTCATCCCCGGCACCTACCACATCGATGAGACGCAGCCAGCCGCCTACAACGACGGACTCGACACGGCGGGCAACTTCGGCGCGGGAACCAACGGCGTCGCGGGCAACGACACCATCACCAACATCGTCGTCGGCGCCAACGTCGATGGCGTCGAGTACAACTTCGGCGAACGTGGCGCCTTCCTGTCCGGCACCGTCTTCCGCGACGACAACCGTGACGGGACGCAGAACGCCGGCGAACCGGGCATCGCGGTCGTGACGGTGGAACTGCTCGACAGCCTGGGCAACGTCGTCGCTACCACGACCACCGACGGCGACGGCAACTACCGCTTCGACAACATCCCGGCCGGCAGCTACACCGTCCGCGAGACGCAGCCCGCCGGCTACGCCAACAGCCCCGTCGGCCCGGCCACGATCCGCGCGGTCACGCTCCCGCTGGCCGGCCTCGCCAACCAGAACTTCGGCGAAACGCTCGGCAGTTTGTCTGGCGCCGTCTACGTCGATTTCAACAACAACGGCGTCCGCAATGTCGGCGAGCCGGGCATCTCCGGCGCCAAGGTGACGCTGGCCGGCATCGACGCGAATGGCAACCCCGTCGCTCGCACCACCTTCGCCGACGCCAACGGCAGCTACCGCTTCGACCAGCTCCTCGCTGGCACTTACGCCGTCACCGAAACGCAGCCCGTCGCGTTCATCGACGGCCTCGACTCGCTCGGCGCCATCAACGGCCTGGGCAATGGCACGGCCACGAACGACCAGTTCTCCAACATCGCACTGCCCGCCGGCGCCGCCGGGCTCGGGTACAACTTCGGCGAACTCCCGCCCGCAGGCAACTACGCCAAGAACACGTTCGTCTCCGGCACGGTCTACGTCGACGCCAACGCCAACGGCGTGCTCGACCAGGGCGAAGCGCCGATCGGCGGCGTCACGGTGCAACTGCTCAACCTCAACGGGACGCCCGCCCGGTCGTTCCTGCCGAACCAGGCCCCCGGCACGCCCCCCGCTGGCCCGATCATCCCGGCCGTCGTCACGAACCCCGATGGCACCTACCTCTTCCCGGTCGTGCCGCCCGGCACCTACATCGTCCGCGAAACGCAGCCCGCAGGCTACGCCTCGACCACGCCGAACGACCGCGTCATCACTGTGCCGGCTTCGCTGACGCCGGTCACGAACGTCAACTTCGGCGAGATCCTCGGCGTCATCAGTGGCTCGGTCTATCTCGACCTCAACAACGATGGTGCTCGCCAGACGACGGAAACCGGCATCCCCGGCGTTGTCGTCACGCTCACCGGCAACGACGTCAGCGGCAACCCGGTCAGCCGCACGACCACGACCGACGCCAACGGCCGCTTCACCTTCACGAACCTGCCGCAGTCGGACGCGGCCGGCTACACGCTGAACGAACCGACCCAGCCCGCGCCGTACCTCGATGGCCTGGAGACCGCAGGCAGCCTCAACGGTTCGACGGCGACCAACGAGTTCATCAGCGGCATCGTCCTGCCCGCCGGCGGAACCTCGACCGACAACCTCTTCGGTGAAACCATCGCCACGCCCGCCGCTGGCACGACCTTCGTGAGCGGCACGGTCTGGCGCGACCTCGACCGCGACGGCGTCCTCGACCCGAACGAGCCTGGCCTGCCGGGCGTGACGGTCCAGCTCGTCAACGACCTTGGCAACGTCGTCGCCTCCACGACGACCGGGCCGGGCGGCTCGTACCTGTTCAACAACGTGCCGCCGGGCACCTACACCGTCGTCGAAACGCAGCCCAGCGTGTACGGCAGCAGCACGCCGAACACGGTGCCGATCTTCGTGCCGCCTTCGCTGGTCCCCGTGACCGGCGTCAACTTCGGCGAGACGACCGGCAGCCTGTCCGGCTCGGTCTACAACGACTTCAACAACAACGGGACGCGCGACCCCGGCGAGCCGGGCATCGCCGGCGTGACGGTCACGCTGACCGGGACCGACCTCAACAGCAACCCGGTCAACCGCGTCGGTGTCACCGATGGCAACGGCGACTACCTGTTCCTCGACCTGCCCGCCGGCACCTACACCGTCACCGAGTCGCAGCCGTCCAACTACGCGGACGGCCTGGACGCTCTCGGCTCCGCAAGCGGCGTGCTCGGCAACGACCAGGCCAGCGCCATCCCGCTCGGCGCCGGCGTCCAGGCCAGCCGCTACGACTTCGGCGAAGTCGGGCCGAACAGCGTCTCCGGCTTCGTCTACGGCGACGTCAACATGAACGGCGTCCGCAACGCGGGCGGTCCCGACATCGCCATCGCCAATGTCCTCGTCACGCTCGTCAGCGCCGATGGCCTCATCACCCGCTCCACGCGGACCGACGCCAGCGGCTTCTACCGTTTCGACGACCTGCCTTCGGGCACCTACCGGATCACCGAGAACCAGTTGTCGGTGCCCACCAGCGCCTTCAACTTCCCGACGCGCGGCGTGTACGACGGGGCCGACAACATCGGCGGCGGCACGTTCACGCCCGGCACGAACCCCGCCAAGAACGTGCTGCTGGCGGTGCTGGGCAGCAACGACGGCCAGGCGGAGAACGGCGTCAACTTCAACTTCGGCGAGCTGCCCCCCGCCGACCCGTTCGGCTCGGTGTACGTCGACTTCAACAACAACGGCCGCCGCGACGCGGGCGAGCCGGGCATCCGGGGCGTGCCGATCCGCATCTCCGGGACCGCGTTCGCCGGGACGCCGTTCGCGCGGCCGCTCGTCGCTGCGGACGTGCCCGGCGGGTTGACGCACCTCACCGACGCCAACGGCCGCTACGAGTTCAATCCGATGCCGCCGGGCCTGTACAGCATCGTGGAAGTGACGCAGCCCGCAGGCTACGCCGACGGCCGCGAGCAGAACGGCGACCCCAACGGCGCCCAGGGCGTCATTGTCGGCAACGACCGCTTCGACAACCTTCGACTCGCTCCGAACCCGGTGCGCGGGCCGCTCAACTTCGGCGAACTCGCCTTCAACAGCAGCATCGCCGGCTCGGTCTACGTCGACAGGAACGGCGACGGCCGCCGCGGCTCCGGCGAACTCGGCATCCCCGGCGTCACCGTCTTCGTCACCGGCGTCGATGTCGGCGGGCGACGTGTCGCCGCCCGCGTCGTCACCGACGCCCGCGGCAACTTCCTGTTCAGGAAGATGGCGGCTGGCACCTACCAGCTCCGCGAGGTGCATCCCGTCCTCTACGTCGACGGCCTCGACCGCGCTGGCACGGCTGGCGGACGCGCGGGCAACGATGTCGTCAACGGCATCGCCCTTCGCGCCAACCAGGCGGCCACCACCTACCTCTTCGGCGAACGCGGCCTCAACCCCCGCGTCGTCACCAAGCGGCAGTTCCTCGCGTCCTCGAACGGCATCATCGGCCGCGCCGGCACGGGCGTCGTCCGCGTCAACAACCTCGGCGACCCGATCGGCTACGTCTACGTCGACGCCAACGCCAACGGCCGACGCGACGCAGGCGAGAAGGGCATCCCCGGAATCCTCGTCGAGCTGACCGGCAAGCTCCTCGACGGCGGCGCCTATCTCAAGCAGCTCCGCACCGACGCCAACGGCTTCTACCGCTTCGACTTCCTCCCGACCGGCACCTACGCCGTGCGGCAGGTCGAGCAGCCGGCAGGCTACCGCGACGGACGCGAACAGCTCGGCACGCTCGGCGGCGTCGTCGCGAACGACCTGATCCACTCGATCTTTGTCGGCCCGGAGGACATGGGCGTCGACTACAACTTCGGCGAACTGCCCGCGACGCCGCAGGCCGCAGCCGCTCCGATGCCCGTCGTTGCGGCACCGGCGACGGCCACGCCGGTGGCGACGATCTCCGCTCCGCTGCCGACGACGGCTTCGCTGCTGATCTCGTCGTTCGCCAGCTCGGTCCCGGCCGCGCTCATCGAGCCTGCGAAGCTGCTGGCCGCCGTGCAGGAACGCGACCCGCGCACGATGGCGCAGATCGACTTCGCCCTGCTCGCGTTGCTCGAAGCGAAGGGGACGAACCTGCCGCTGGCCGATCTGTCGCATGACTTGGTCGACCAAGTGTTTGGCGAACTGACGCCGGAGGTGGCGTAGTTCGGAGCGATTTTGCGAGTTGCCTAACTAACCCTGAGCGCTAGCGAGGGGATCGCATGGCGACTCGCGGAACGACAATTTTCGCCAACCCGTTTTGCTGCGATCCCCTCGCTTGCGCTCAGGGTTAGTTAGGTCTAAAACAACGGGGGCGGAGTTCATCACTGAACTCCGCGCCGTCTTTTTTCGCGACCGTGTTTGGCTCAATAGCGGTACTCGACGCCGAAGGTCAGGCCGTGCATCCACAGGCCGTCGACGGTGTTGGTGTACGCGGGACGCTGCTCGCCCCCCGCGCCGGGGCCGCCGCCGGCGCCGGGGATGAGGTTGGCGTTGACGACCGGGTCGACCTGCGCGTTGGCGCGGGCGATGCGGCTCCAGTAGATCATCGAGTAGCCGACCGTGCAGCGGAGCCGTTCGGTCACGCGGTAGCCGAGGGACAGGTCGAGTTCGGGGATGACCGCCCAGTCGACCGAGCGGTAGGCGCCGATGTTGCTCGACAAGGCGAGCAGTCCCCCCTGGCTGACGACCGTGTCGAAGCCGGGAGTCGTGACGACGGTGCTGCCGTTGATCGTGACCTGGCGGAAGTTCTGGCCGATGGCGACGCGCGGCTGGACGGTGAACGACCAGCGGTCGTAGTACCATTCGCTGGCCAGACCGAGCACGACGCCGTTGAACGTGTTGCGGACGTTGAACTGGTCGTTGACGGCGATCTGCGTGCCGGGCAGGAAGGCGCCGCCGAGGGGCTGGAGCCGTTCGGAGATGCCGAGCTGCTCGTCGTAGCCGTAGTAGCGGTAGCCGAAGAGGGCGTCGAGGCGGTAGCTCGCGGTGCGTCGGTCGCAGGGGTTGCAGGACCAGGGGCAGGCGAGGTCGCCGCAGCAGAGGGCTTCGCGGAGCAGGAGGCCGGCGCCGAGCAGGCCGGACGAGCGCGTGGTGACGGTGGCCGTGCCGCCGAGGACGCCGGGGTACGACACGAGTTCGGCGTCCTGCTGGCCGGTGGCGGTGTTGAAGTAGGGTCGGCTGACGATCTGGCTGCCGTCGCTCGCGCCGGCGCTGAAGCTGCGGGACTGGTTGCCGAGCATGAAGAAGCTGGCTTCGATGCCGCAGGTGCGTTCGTCGTCGAGCCAGGTACCGGCTTTGACGCGGAAGCCGGAGCGCGGGCCGTGGTTGACGACCGAGTTGCCGGCGAGGACGCGCGTGCCGGGCGCGCCGAGGACGCCAGCTTGCGATTGCGGCGTTCCATCGGGGCTGGAAGTCAGCATGGCGGGGAGGCGGGCGCCGTTGGTCCACCACATCAGGTACTCGGCCGACACCCAAAGCCGGCCCGCCGGGCCGCACGCCCAGCCGCAGTCGGCTTCGCACGGCAGAGGGGTGTGCGCCGTGGACGAGCGGACCATCGTGGAGGTGTGGCTCGAAGGCACCGCCAGGCCGAGGAAGACCTTCTGCGACAAGCTGCGCTGCGGCACCGGTCTGCCGGCGGGCACCGAGGTCGCGGGCAGCACCGGATCCCCCAGCACGATTTTCGGATCGTGCTGCGCGCCAACGACGCCATGATGAAGCAATGCGATGAAAGCGGCTAGCAATATTTTGCTTCGCAGCATGGTTGATCTCCCCACGGAATGCCAGCTCCACCGACCGCAAGAATGGCGCTCGATGCATGGGATAGATCGGTTGCAGAGGTTGGCGGACTTGAAAAGAAGCGGCATCCGTGGAAAAGGCGCAGGATGCGGGACGACGGGAGTTGTCTGAGCCGGCAGGCTGCGAAAGATGCGGCGACGGCGCGAACGCGCGGTCAGCCTTTGAACGCCTGCACCAGCCGCGAGAAGAGACCGGAAGAAGTCTCTTTCTTTACCGGGGCGCCAGGCGCCCAGGCGTACGCTTTCAGCAGAAACGCGTCGAGATCGCGCAGGATCGGGGAGTCCGCGTTGACGGCGCGGAGCGGCTTGCCCTCGTTGGCGGCACGGTTCATGGAATCGTGGTCGTGGGCCAGCGCGTGCAGGGAGTTGATCTGCAGCGATTCGCGAAGTTCGTCGAGGCTCAGCCCCTGCACGCTGGGGCCGAAGCGGTTGACGATCACCTGGAGCCGGTCCTTGAAGCCGTCGGCCGACACCGCCTCGGCGACGATCTTCAAGCAGCGGAGCGACGGCACGGTGTGGTCGGTGACGAGGACCGCGTGGTTGGCGTAGCCGAGCAGTCCGAACTGCCAGTCGTCGTAGGTGCAGGGAACGTCGAGAACGACCACGTCGTGCATCCGTCGCGCGGTTTCGAGCATCGGGAACAGGAACTGCGACTTCAGCTGGGGGGCGAAATTGACCTCGCTCGATCCGGGGAGCAGCACCAGCCGTTCGCCCAGCGGCGTGAGCGACTGCTTGAACAGATGCGCGTCGAGCCGGTGAATGTCGCTCATCAAGTTGCGCAGCGTCGCGCGCGGCTGCACGTCAAGGTAGCTCGCCAGCATGCCCATCTGCAAGGACAGGTCGGCGAGCATGCAGGTGCGGCCGAACCGGCCCGCCAGCTCGTGGGCCAAGTTCAGCGCGATCGTGGTGGCGCCCGCCCCGCCGGTGCAGCTGGAGACCGCGAGGATCACCCCTTGGGATGATTGGTAGCCGTACTGCATGCCGATCGCTTCGAGCGCCCGCAGGAAGTCGTTCGCCTGCATGGGCAGCGGGACCACCTGGAGGGCGCCCGCGCGGTTGGCTTCGATCCACAGGGCCGGGTCGATGTTCCCCTTGATGAGCGTGAGGATCGGCCAGGACGGGAACCGGCTGTGGAACTGCTGCAGTTCCGCGACGTCCTGCTTGGAGCCGACGTGAAAAACGACCAGCCTGACCCCCTTGGTGAAATGCAGGGCGGAGATGGCCTCGATGACGGTGGAGAATGTTCCCTCGACCTCGACCGAATGGGCAGCCAGCTCCATCTCCAGGCCCGGATCAAGGGGCCTGGGCAACGCGACCAGCACGGCTTTCAACGGATACATCGACGGTTCCTCATGGATACACGTCATGCTACCATGCCGTTGGCCGCGTGGACGCGAGCGAGCCGATTTCCCGGCGACTATCCCGAGGTGCCGCCGGTGGATAAACGCTACACCAGTTCGCGCAACGGGGCGGCGTGGTCTTCGACGAGATAGTGGGGCCGACCGTTGAGGTCGGTGACGGTGGTGTGGGCCGCGTCGATGCCGAGGTTGCGGTACAGCGTCGCGTACAGTTCGCCGAAGGTGACGGGACGCGAGGCCGCCTCGCCGGCGATGCGGTCGGTCGAGCCGATGACCTGGCCGGTGCGCATGCCGCCGCCGGCGAGCAGGGCGCAGTTGACCTGGGGCCAGTGGTCGCGTCCGGTCTGGGCGCTGATGCGCGGCGTGCGGCCGAACTCGCCCATGACGACGACGGTGCAGTCGTCCGACAGGCCGCGCAGGTGCAGGTCCTCGACGAGGGCGCTGACGCACTGGTCGAAGATCGGGAAGTCCTGGGCCTCGCGCTGGAAGATCGAGTTGTTGGGTCCGCCGTGCCAGTCCCATTTGCTGTAGTTGAGCGTGACGACGCGAGCGCCCGCTTCGATCAGGCGGCGGGCCATCAGCATGCTCTGCGGCACGCGCGGGGCGCCGTTGTCGTCGATGAAGACGTTCGGGTTGCCGGTGCCGTAGCGTTGCACGGTGCGCACGTCCTCGCGCGAGATGTCGAGCGCTTCGGCCAAGCGCGACGACGTGAGCAGCCCGAACGCCTGCTCGTTGAACGAGTCCATGCCGGCCATCATGCCGCTGGCGTCGATCTCGCGGCGCAGCCCGTCGAAGCTGCGGAGCAGGGAGCGGCGGTCGGCGAGTCGGTCGACGCTGACGCCGCGCAGGGCCATGTCGCTGCGCGTCGGGCCCATGGGGCGGAACGGGGCGAGCGAGGCGCCAAGGAAGCCGGGGCCTGGCTCGTTGTAGGGGCCGTGCGTGCAGGTGTAGCACAGGCTGATGAACGGCGGCGTGGCTTGATCGACCGGGCCCTGGAGCCGTGCGACAGTCGAGCCGAACTGCGGCCAGCCCCCTTGCGGAACCGGCCGGCGCGGGTTGTGGCCGTTGAACACCTGGACCGCGTCGTGGTCAGCCTGGTTGCCGACCAGCGAACGCACGACAACGAGCTTGTCCATCATGCGAGCGAGGCGCGGGAACGCTTCGCAGATCTGCACGCCATTGACGTTGGTGGCGATGGGGCGCCACGGCCCGGCGATCTCCTGCGGCGCGTTCGGCTTCAGGTCAAACATGTCCTGGTGCGGCGGCCCGCCGACGAGGTAGATCAGGATCACCGACTTGTGCGAAGACCGCGTCCCCGCGGCGGATTCCGCCCGCAGCAGCTGCGGCAGCGTCAGCCCCGCCGCGCCGAACGTGCCGATCTGCAGGAAGCTGCGCCGCGAGAGGCGAGGATGGCGTGGCGTGCCAAGCGAGGTGTGCATCGGCGTTCTCCAGGGGAAGAGGCGGGAGAGATTCTGGCGGGATCGACGCGAGGCGTTGGTTTGCATCGACATCATAATGCATGCAGGATCGGTGGGAAAGCGGAATCGGCGAAAATGCGTCGAACCACCATCAGGGAGCTGTCATCCGACCTATCATAAGGGTGCAACGGGATCCTCTGAATCCACTACAGAACGCTTCCATTCCGCAGCCATTGGAATGATGCGTCCCTTTCTCCGGCGGCGCCACCATCCTTTACCCTGGAGATCCCCTCATGCGATTGCGTCGCGGTTTCACCTTGATCGAGCTGCTGGTGGTCATCGCGATCATCGCGATTCTCATCGCCTTGCTCGTCCCCGCCGTGCAGAAGGTCCGCGAGGCGGCGGCGCGGCTGCAATCGACCAACAACCTCAAGCAGATCGGCCTCGGCTGCATGGCCTTCGAGTCGACCTACAAGCACCTGCCCAACGGCGGCGGCTACCCCACCCCGTACGTCACGCCGACCACGCCGAACGCCTTCAGCGTCATCCCCGGCTACGGACCCTTTCGGCCGTTCTGGGGCAACCCGAACTCCAATCCGAAGTACCAGCTCGGCTCCGCCCTCTATTCGATCCTCCCCTACGTCGAGCAGACCGCCCTGTTCATGGACCCAATCGCCTGCTTCAAGACCCCCGTGCCGATCTACTACAGCCCGCTGCGCCGCTCCGCCTCCGCCATCGCGGTCCCGACGACCGATCCGGTCTACCCCGGCTGGGGCTACAGCGACGGCGGCCTGGGGCCGAGCGCCCACAGCGACTACGGCGCCAACGACCAGGTCTGCTTCACGACCTACGGCTCCAACTGGGGCCGTGTCATGCGCATCACCGGCATCACCGACGGCACCTCCAACACCATCCTCATGGGCGAGAAGGCGATGAGCCCAAGCGCCGTCGCCGCCGGCGTCTGGTACTGGGACGAGCCATTCGTCATGGGGGGCACCGGCGGCACCGGCCGCTGCGGCGACGGACTCTACCCCGATTCCAAGCTCATGGCCTTCCCTGAACTCGCCTCCGCCAACTCCTGGACCGTCGGCACCGAGTCGTGCGGCGGCGGCAACTGGGGCTCCCCCTCCCTCGGCGGCGTCCTCTTCGTCTTCGGCGACGGCAGCGTCCGCTCCGTCGGCTACTCCACCCCCCAACCGATGGTCCGCCTCATGATCCGCCCGGCCGACGGCCAGGTCGTCACCTTCGATTGACCGCTTCCCAAGGAGCTGCCATGCGTCCGCCCCCCTTCCTCATCGGTCTGGCGCCGCTGCTCGCGCTCGTCGCGACCACGGGATGCGGCGCCGGCCCAAAGCTCGTCCCCGTCACCGGCAAGGCCATGCACAAGAACCAGCCCCTTACCGCCGGCACCATCTTCTTCCACCCCGCCGTCGGCAACGCCTCCAAGGAGGAGAGATCGACCTGCCTCCTCGAAACCGACGGCTCGTTCGTCATGCGCACCTACCCCTACGGCAACGGCGTCCCGCCCGGCGCCTACAAGGTCACCTTCTCGCCCGACCTCGCCAACCGCGTCAAGCTCCCGCACTACGCCGACCCGGAGAAGACGCCCCTTTCCATCGACGTCCCTGAAACGGGCGTGCATGACCTGGTCTTCAACGTGAAGTAGTTGTCAACGACAATTCGCCACCTTCCGGAGGCGCGCTTGCTCGACGGCGTGATACGCAGGCAGATCGACCCGCTCCTCGACCGCGCCGGAGCCGTGCTGTCGCGTTGCGGGCTTGGGGCCAACGCGGTCACCGTCGTCGGCTTCCTGGTTGGCGCCGGCGCATGGGGGGCGCTCGCGTTCGGGCAGTATCCGCTGGCGCTCGGCTTGATCGCCGTCAACCGCGTTGCCGACGGCCTCGACGGTGCGATCGCGCGGAAGCGAGGCCCGACCGACCTGGGGGGCTACCTCGACATCGTCCTCGACTTCGTCTTCTACGCGGGGGTGCCGTTCTTCTTCGCGGTCGGCGCGCCGGACCTATCCCTGCCCGCGACGTTCCTCGTCTTCAGCTTCGTCGGCACCGGCGCGTCGTTTCTCGCCTTCGCCGTGATGGCCGCCAAGCGCGGGCTGGTGAACGAGTCGCGCGGGCGAAAGTCGATCTACTACCTCGGCGGGCTGACCGAGGGGTCCGAGACGATCGCGCTGTTCGTCCTGGTCTGCCTGTTCCCCGCATGGTTCGCGCCGCTCGCCTGGGGGTTCGGCGGGCTGTGCTGGCTGACGACGCTGTGCCGGATCGCGATGGCGGTCGAGGCGTTCCGAACGGTTGACGCGAAAGCCGAGGAGACCGACCGATGACGCAACTGCTGACCCGACGCGCCTTCATCGCCGCCGCCGCCGTCGGCGTCGCCGCGGGCGCCTACGCTTGGCGGCGCAGCTCGCGGCCGGAGCTGCGCGTCTTCGTCTACGCCGGCGGCCACGAGCGCACCATGCGCGAGACGTTCGTCCCGCGTTTCGAGGAGGAGACCGGCGTCGCGGTCTCGCTCCATGCGGGCTGGTGGGACGGCATCCCTCGGCTGAAGGCCGCGCCCGCGAACGACCCGCCCTACGACCTCATCATCAGCGACGCGACCGCAGGCTACCCGGCGGTGCGCGACGGACTGTTCGCGCAGCTCAACCTCGACAACATCCCCAACCACCGCAACCTCGTCCCGTCCGCGCTCGACAACTGGGTCTTCCGCGACCGCTACGGCGTCACCTACCCCGACTCGGTGATGACGCTGGCGTACAACAAGACGCGAACGGCTCGCCCCCCGACACGCTGGGCTGATCTCGTCGGCGCCGACTTGTCCGGGCGGATCGGGCTGTACAATTCCTTCTACATGTCGCTGTTCACGTTCGCCTGCGTGAAGGCCGACCTCGACGGCCGCGCGGGGACGGCGCATGAGTTGATTCGCAACGACCTCGACGGCGTGCTCCGCTTCGCACGGGAGAACCGCGAGCGCGTTCGGCTCTGGTGGCCGACCTCGACCGACATGATCAACGGGCTTGCCCAGGGCGAATGCGACGCCGGCAACATGCACAGCCCGGAATACCTCGTCGCCCTGCGCGAGAACAACGACCTGGGCGCGGTGGTTCCCGAGCATGACCGGGCGTTCGTGCAGGTCTTCTGGTCGGTGCCCGCCGGCTCGCCGAATAAGGAGTTGGCCGAGCGGGCGATCAACCTCATCTTCTCCGACGCGATGCAGCGCGAGTTCGCCCTGCGCGGGTCGGCCAGCGCGGTCCCCGCCGTCGCCGAGCGGATGGCGGCGGCGGACCCGTTCTGGCGCCAGCTCTACCCCCACACGCCGGAGCAGTTCCGGTCGCTTCGCTACTACCCCTACGATGTCTATGCCGAACACTGGGATCGTCTCGCGGAAGCCTGGGACCGCACCGTTCTCCGACGCGGCTGACGCCGTCCGCCTCGGCGGCGCCTGCTTCGGCTACGGCGCGGCGCCGCTGCTGCGCGACGTGTCGCTCGCCGTCCCGCCGGGGCGCTTCCTCACGCTGCTCGGCCCGTCGGGGTGCGGCAAAACGACGCTCCTGAAGCTGGTCGGCGGCTACCTCCTGCCGTCGTCGGGCCGGGTCTTCCTCCAGGATCGCGACGTGACGAAGCTGCCGCCCGAAGCGCGCAACATCGGCATGGTGTTCCAGAACTACGCCCTGTTCCCGCACCTCACGACCCGTCAGAACGTCGCCTTCGGCCTCGACGTGCGCGGCGTTCCACGCGGCGAACGCGACCGGCGTGTCGATGAGATCCTCGACCTCGTCGGCCTCGCCGGCCCCGAACGCGACCGCAAGCCAGCCACACTGTCGGGCGGCCAGCAGCAGCGCGTCGCGCTGGCGCGGGCGCTCGTGTTCAAGCCCGACCTGCTGCTGCTCGACGAACCGCTCGCCAACCTCGACCGCCACCTGCGCGACCAGCTTCGCGTCGAACTGAAACGGCTGCACCGCGAGACCGGCGTCGCGGCCATCATGGTGACGCACGACCAGGAGGAGGCGCTCGCCGTGTCGGACCTCGTCGGCGTGTTGAACGCGGGACGGCTGCTCCAGCTTGGCGCCCCCGACGAACTGTACCACCGCCCGCGCACGCCGTTCGTCGCGCGTTTCCTCGGCGACGCCAATTTCCTGCCCGGCGCCGCCTTCGGCTACGGAGACGACGATTGCGTGATGGTCCGTCCCGAACAATGCGTGCTGTGCGACAACGTGGACACCACCCGCTGGTCGCGTGGCGGCGTGGTGACATCCCTCGCGTTTCTCGGCAGCGACGTGCAGGCTGAAGTCGAATGTTCCGACGGCCTGACGCTGCACGTCCGCGTTCGCCCGTCCGAGAACCTGCGGCCTGGGCAAGCGGTGCGCGTCGCGATCGCAGCGGACTCCGCGTGGCGCATCCCTGGCCGCGACGAGGGAACGGCGCCATGAGCGCACGCAGCACGCCGTACTGGTTGTCGGCCCCCGCCGTCGCGATGCTCGTCGGCCTGCTCGCGTGTCCGCTGATTCTGCTGGCCCGCGTCAGCCTGTACGAGCCGGCCCACGGTCGCGGCTTCTTCACGCCGGGCACCTGGACCCTCGCCAACTACGCCGCCGTCACCGATGGCCACAATTTTTCGATTCTCGTCTTCACGGTTTGGTTCGGTACTCGTGTCGCGATCTTGTCGGTCGCCGTGGCGTTTCCGCTCGCGTTGTTCGTGCGGTCGTTGTCGCCGAGCTGGCGGCGTGTCGCGCTGGCGTGCATCCTGCTGCCGAAGCTGGCGAGCGTGCTGGTGATCCTGTTCGGCTTGCAGCAGATGCTGGGTGACAACGGCGCTGTCAATCGCTCGCTGGTCGCGCTCGGCGTGGTGGCCGAGCCGTTCCGTCTGGTCCGCAACCTGTTCGGCGCGCTGGTCGGCGAGGCGTTCCTGATCGTGCCCTACGCGGTCCTGGTGCTGGCGACGCAGATGCTCGGCATCGACACGAATCTCGAAGCGGCCGCGCGCGGCCTGGGGGCGTCGCGCTGGCAGGCGTTCCGTCGTGTGACCCTGCCGCTGTCGCTGCCGGGGCTGGTGCTGGCGGGGCAGCTCGGCCTCGTCTGGGGCATGGGTGCGTTCCTCGGCCCGATGCTGCTCGGCGGCCCCGACGAGACGACGATGTCGGTCGAGGTGCACCGCCAGGCCTTCGAGTACGGCCGCTGGCCCCGCGCCGCTGCGTCTGCGATGCTGCTCGTCGCGACGGTCGGCGCCGTCTTAGCGCTCTACGCGCTGGCGACGCGGCGCTGGAGCCAAGCATGAGCACGTGTCGATTTGTCGTGATGGCGATGGGCTGGCTGGCGATCTCGGCGTTGCTGGCGCCATTGGCGTACTCGGCGTGGGTGTCGTTCTCGCCCGATTCGTTCCTGCTGCCGCCGCGTGGGGAATGGTCGCTGCGCTGGTACTCGGCGTTCGTGTCCGACCGTCGCTGGATGTCGGCTCTGGTGCGCAGTCTGGTTGTCGGCGTTGCATCGGCGGGGGTGTCGCTCGCGGTTGGTACGCCGCTTGCCTGCGCGGTGGTGCGGTATCGCTTCGTGGGACGCAATCTGCTCTCGGCCCTGGCGCTGCTTCCCGCGTGCGTGCCTCCGGCGGTGCTGGGGATGGGGCTGTTGCCGGTCGTGTACCTGACGGGGCTGTGGGGCAATCTGCTGGGGCTGATCCTGGCGCACGGGCTGGTCGGGCTGCCGGTGGCCTTCCTGATCGCGCGGACGCATTTCAGCCAGGCGAACGCCGAACTCGAAGCGGCGGCGCGCGGGCTGGGGGCGACGCCGCTGCAGGTCGTGATGTGGATCACGCTGCCGCTGCTGCGTCCGTCGCTGCTGGCGGGGGCGGCGGCGGCGTTCGCGATGTCGCTCAACGAGTCGATGCTGACGCTGTTCCTGGCGACGCCGACCACGGAGACGCTCCCCGCCGTGGTCTGGCCGCAGCTCCGCTACGCGGCGTCGCCACTGGTCGCGGTGGCGTCGTGTGTCAGTGTGGCGGTCGCGCTGGTCGTGGCTTGCGTGGTGTTGGCGGTGCGCCAGATAGCCCCCGGCTTGCCGGGGGTGACGCGATATCCAA
>JAYSSW010001000.1:0-2769 GCA_043720335.1 Planctomycetia bacterium | reverse complement strand
GTCGAACTGACCGACATGTTCATCAGTTTCAAGACCCGCGATCATTGGAAGAAAGCGACGACCCAGACGGAACTGACGGATCTCATCCAGCGTGAGATTCGTCCGTTCCTCGGGCCGCGCTTCTCCTTCTCGCAGCCCATCAAGCTGCGCATGGACGAAATGGTCTCCGGCGTGCGGGCGGACCTTGGCGTGAAGCTGTTCGGCGACGACATCAAGACGCTGCAGTCGAAAGCGGGCGAGATCGAGAAGGTGCTGAAGTCCATCGATGGCAACGCGGACGTCAGCGTGGAGCCTCTGACGGGCCTGCCGATCCTGCAGGTGAAGATCAAGCAGGACGAGATCGCCCGCCACGGCGTCTCGGCGAAGATCGTCCTCGACCTGATCGAGTCGCTGGGGAGCATGCGGCTGAGCGAGGTCGTCGAAGGCCAGTTCCGTTTCCCCCTCGTGATCCGGCTCCCGGAGAAGTACCGCGGCACCAAGCCGGACGGCGAGGACGCCGTGAAGCTGATCGAGGAGCTGCCCGTCGTCACCGCGAAGGGCGAACGACTGCCGCTGTCGCGACTGGCCTCGGTGGAGGTCCTCCAGGACAGCCCTTCGACCATCACGCGGGAATGGGGGCAGCGCCGCATCAGCATCACCTGCAACGTCCGCGGCCGCGACCTCGGCAGCTTCGTGCAGGAGGCTCAACGAAAGCTGCGCGAGCAGGTCACGATGCCGTCGCCCCGCTACCACCTGGAGATCGGCGGGCAGTACGAGCACCTGATCAGCGCCCAGAACCGCCTCATGCTCGTGGTCCCCGTCGCCCTGCTGCTCATCTGCGGCTTGCTCTACCTGACGTACGGGAACTTCGTGGACATGCTCCGCGTCTTCACCGGCGTGCCTTTCGGGGCGGTCGGGGGCATTTTCGCCCTGTGGATCCGCGACATGCCGTTCTCGATCTCGGCAGCGATCGGCTTCATCGCCATGTCCGGGGTCGCGGTCCTGGACGACATGATCCTGGTCTCCACCATCCGCCAGCTTCGGAAAAAGGGCATGGCCCTGGATGAAGCGGTTCGCCAAGCGGCGACCACCCGGCTCCGCCCCGTGCTGATGACCACGCTCGTGGCCAGTCTCGGCTTCGTGCCGATGGCGTTCAGCACGGGAATGGGGTCGGAAGTCCAGCGGCCCCTTGCCACGGTCGTCATTGGCGGGGTCATCAGCGCGATGGTGATGTCCCTGTTCGTCGTTCGCGTGCTGTATCTGGTCTTCCAATCGCCCTTGGACAAGGAAGTTGAGAACAAGGCCGTCCCTGCGATGGAACCGCAGAAGACGCAGGAAGCGGTGTCCGAGCATCCCTGTGGATAGGCGTCACGCCTGCACGGCACGGAGATCGGCGACGCGGGCCTGCCGGAGCGAGCGGCAGCCTCACCAGTGCATGACGAAGCCGCCGTCGACGTTGATGGTTTGGCCGGTGACGTTGTGCGCCTTCGCCGAGGCCAGGAACACGGTCATGGCGGCGATGTCGGCGGGGGTCTGCCAGCGGCCCAGCGGAACGACTTTCTGCACCTTCTCGCCAGCCCAGTCTTCATAACTCTTCCACTGGTCGGCGGGCTGCGCGTCGGCCCAGCTCTGCCACACCGCGCGGTTGAGTTCGGTCTTCACCATGCCGGGGCACAGCGTGTTGACGCGCACGCCGAGCGGGGCGAAGTCCTTCGCCGCGCACTGCGCGAAGTTGATGAGCGCCGCCTTCGACGCGCTGTACGGCGGGTCGGTCTGCGAGCCCATTTGTCCTGCCACTGACGCGATCAGCAGCATCGTCCCCGACTTCGCGCTGACGTAGTAAGGAGCGAAGGCGTGCAGCGTGTTGACCGCCCCCAACACGTTGATTTCGAGCACGCGAGGCCAGTCGGCGGGCGTGAGGTTCCAGAACGGGAAGCCGAACTTCCCCGAGCCGATGGCGACGGCGAAGACGAGATGGTCGAGCCGGCCGAGGTCGCGCTGGAACTGCGCCGCAGCTTGCTGCATCGCGTCGAACTTGGTCACGTCGCCGACGAAAGCGCTGCCTTGCACGCCGTACTTGGTGGTTAGATCCTTCAGCACGTCGGGAAGGATCGGTTCGCGGTCGAAGAGGGCGAGGTTGCAGCCTTCGCGGGCGAACTCCTCGGCGATCGCCAGGCCGATGCCGCGCGCCGAGCCGACGAGGATGGCGGTTTGCCCGCGCAGTTGCAGATCCATGCGATTATCCCAGGAAGGGCCAAATGAAGGCGAGGAAGAGAAGGCCGCCCCCCGCCGCCAGCATCAGCAGGAAAAGGAGGACCGCCGCCCAGCGCCCCGGCCCCGACGCCAGCGGCTCGTGCGGTGTCGGCGCCACGGGAGACGCCAGCGGCGGCGGGGCCTCGCGCGTCGGCAGCTTCAGGAACGGCGACGGCTTCGCTTGCGGCGGCGCGACCGGCGGCGGTTTCGGCCCCGGCAGGGGCGGAGCGATCGGCGCGGCCTGCGCCTGCGTCTGTTTCCTCATCGGCGGCGGCGGGAGCGGCTCGTCGGGGAGCTTCCCCCCCAGCAGCTTCTCCGCCAGCTCGGCCGGCCATTGCAGCCGCAGGTCGACGACGTAGTCCTTCACGTCGCTCGACTGCATCGCCTCGGCCATCGACGCGTAGGGGCGCAGCAGATGGTGCGGGTTGAAGCGCAGCAGCTGCTGCCGGAGCCGTTCGGCTTCATCGGGCCGCCCCCCCGCCAGCGCCGCGTCGGCCGCCAGCACCAGGAAGTGGTCGCGCTGCCTCGGCTCCCCCT
>JAYSSW010000999.1:0-12491 GCA_043720335.1 Planctomycetia bacterium | reverse complement strand
CTGCACCGGCTGCAGGCGAGCAACATCGCCAGCGCCCTGCTCTGGCAGGCCGAGCAGGCAGAGAAAACGGGCGATCTCAACCGCGCCGCGCGCTTCCTCAGCCGCTACCTGGAATTCTCCCGCGACGACATCGAGCAGCGCGCCCGCCTGGCGGCGGTCGTCTCCGAGCCGCGCATGATCGCCACGCCACGGGGACGCAGCCGCGCCAAGTTCGTCATCGAACAGGTGCTGGCGAAGGACCCGCAGCGGCACAGCCTGCGGCTCCGCCTCGCGCGCGTCGCGCTGGCGGGGCAGCAGTTCGACGCGGCCAAGGAAAGCCTGGCCGCGCTCGACCTTTCGCAGCCCGACTCCGCCGAGGTCGCCCTGTGCAACGGCGAATGGCACGAGGCCCAGAACCAGATCGACGCCGCCGCCAAGTGCTACCGCAGGGCGATAGCGAAGAATCCCAATTTCGCCGACGCGCAGGTCCGGCTTGTCTACGCCCTCCGCCAACTCCAGTTCGGCAAGCAGCCCGTTCATGAGACGGAGATCAACCAGCTCGTCGCCAGCGCTCTGCTCAACGCACCGAACGATCCCAGGGTGTTGAGCATGGCCGCCCAGTTCGCCCAGGAGAAAGGGGACAGCAAGACGGCCCTCGCCTATCTCGAAACCGGACTGAAGCAGAACCCCAACGATTCCCGCCTCTACCAGTCGCTGGCCCGCGTGCAGGCGCAGACCGACCAGCGTTCCAACGCGATCACAACCCTGCGTGACGGGATCCAGAAGACCGCGAAGGAGAACCGCTTCGACCTCCAGTGGATGCTCGCCAACATGCTGCTCGACGACAGCAAGATGGACGAGGCCAAGGAGGTGATGAAGGAGATCCGCGAAGCGAACACCACGTCCGGCGACTACCTCGACGCCCGCTGCCAGATGCAGCGCGGCCGCTGGCACGAAGCGGCCCGTGCGTTCGAGACGCTGCGCATGCAGTTCAAGAACGCCAAGGAGCTGGCGCTTCAGATCGACCTGTACCTGGGAGCCTGCTACGAGCAGCTCAACGACCCCACGCAGCAGCTCATCGCTTTCCGCCGGGCCGTCGACGTCGATCCCACATCGCTGCTCGCACGTCGCGGCATGGCCGACGCCTACTGGGCACTGGGGCACGCCAACGAAGCGCTTACGCTGTACCAGCAGATGGTGCAGGCCAACCCCAACCGCGAGGAGTCGGCCCGCTGGCGCGTCGAGCATGCCCGCATGATGATCCAGAGCATGTCGAACCCCACCGCCGCGGACCTGCAGAAGATCACGCAGGAGCTGGACGAAGCCGAGAAGCAGCTCCCCCAGTCGGTCGACATCGCCATGCTGCGGGCCGAGATGCTCTTCACGCAGGGCGACCGCGCCAAGGCCGAAGTCGTGCTTCGCAAGGCGGCCGAGGCGAACCGCGAGCGCTACGAGCCTTGGGTCTCGCTGGCCGCCCTCGCCGTCGCCGAGAAGAAGGAAGCCGAAGCAAGGCAGCTCTTCGAGGCCGCCGAGAAGCGCTTCGGCAAGCGGCTCGACTTCCGCCTCGCCGAGCTGCGCTTCTGGACGCAGCACCGCTCCGACGACGCGGAGAAGATCCTCACCCCGCTCGAGAAGAACATCGACTCCTTCACGCAGGCCGAACAGGGCAAGCTCCTCTTCGCGCTGGCGGAGGCCCACTACTACGCCCACCGCTACGCGGAGGCCGACCGGATCCTCGCCCGCATGTCCGAGTTGCCCGCCCACAAGGACGACCTGAAGTTGCGCATGCAGATGCTCCACGTCTCGCTCCTCCAGGACAAGGGCGAAGCGATGGAGAAGACGCTCGGCGTCATCCGCAAGATCGAAGGCGACCCCGCGACTGAATGGAGCTTCGGCAAGGCGATCCACCTGATCTGGATGGCGCGCAAGGGCGACAAGAGCGGCCTGGACGAAGCCCGCAAGCTCCTCACCGTCACGGACGCGAACCGTCCCAACTGGCATCCCGTCGTCGTCGCCCGCGCGGAGATCGACGAGCTGCTGGGCAACCGCGGGCAGGCCATCGTCAATTACCGCCGCGCCATGGAACTGGGCAACCGCGACCCGCAGATCGCCAAGCAGCTCGTCTTCCTGCTGTCGCAGTCGCAGCGCTACGAGGACGCCGAGCTGGAGATCCGCCGCATGCAGAAGGCGTTCGGCGCGACCGACGAACTGAATCGCATATGGGTCGTCGTCTCGTTCAACAAGAAGGACTTCGACACGGCCGCCGCGATGGTCCGCAAAACCGTGTCGACCGACTCGAAGAGCTACCGCGACCACTTGTGGATGGGCCAGGTCCTGTCTGCCAAGGCTCAGTCGTCGGAGGAGGCCGAGGCGTGCTTCCGCCGCGCCACTGCGATGGGGGCCGAGCAGCCGGAGACCTGGGTCGGCCTGGTGCGCCACCTCGTGGGCGCGGGCAAGACCGAAGTCGCGCTGCAGGAGATGGTGAAGGCCGAACGCGCCCTGCCGGACGACAAGCGGGCGCTGGCGCTGGCGCAGTGCCAGGAGCTGGTCGGGCAGGCGTCGAAGGCGATGGAGTCGTTCAAGAACGCGATTGAGAAGCAGCCACACTCGATGGTGATCCACCGCTCCGCCGCCGACTTCTACCTGCGCGTCGGCCTGCCGCGCGACGCCGAGGCGCTGTTCCGCAAGATCATGGAGCGGAAGATCGCGACCGCTTCGGAGGAGGACATCGTCTGGTCGCGGCGCGGCCTGGCGACCTCGCTGGCGAAACTGGGCCGTCCTGAGCAGGTGCGCGAAGCGTTGCAGGTGGTCGGCGTCGTCTTCGACGAGAAGGGCAACCTGGTCGAAAGCAAGCTCGCTGAATCGACCGACGACCGGCTCGCCCAGGCCCGTGTGCTCGCCGCCGTCAGCCACCATCGGCTGCGCGGCAAGGCGATCGCGATGCTCGACGACCTGCAGCAGAAGCAAGCGCTCCAGGCGGACGACCAGTTCCTGCTCGCCCGTCTCGTCCAGCAGCAAGGAGGCGATCCGGCGAGCTGGCGCCGCACCCGCGACCTCCTCAAGCAGATCGTCGCGAGCAACCCGAAGACCCCGCGCTACCTCAGCTTCTACGCCAACCTGCTGGTCCAAAACAAGGAGATCGCCGAGGCCGACCAGGTGATCGCCAAGCTCGAACAGTTGGAGAAGGACCGCAAGACGGCGCCGGGCGGCCTCGGCTCCATCGAATTGCGGGCGCGCACGCTGGAGCAGCGAGGCCTGGGCAACCAGGCGGTCGCGCTGCTACAGAGCTACGCGGAACAGGACAAGGAGCTGCCGGGCCGCGTCCTGCTGCTGGCGACGCTGCAGGGTCGGCTGGGCAACTGGAAGGAAGCGGTCGACCTTTGCAACCTGGTGCGCGACGCGGGCAGCGAGGACGAGGGGCGAGGCGCCGCCGTCGCCATCCTGCGCGTCAACAAGCCGAGCGAGACGATGCCCAACCGCTGGAAGAGCTGGCAAGCCGAGTACCAGCGCGTCGAGAAGGAGCTGCGCGACGCGCTGGGCCGAGACGACAAAGCGGTCGCCGTTCGACTGCAGCTCGCCGACCTGCTCGAACTCCAGAACAAGACCGACGAGATCGAGTCGCTGTGCCGGCAGGTGCTGGCCATCGATCCGCAGCATCTCGTCGCCCTCAACAACCTCGCCTGGCTTCTCTCGCAGGATGCCAAGCATGCCGAGGAAGCGCTCAAGCTCATCGGCGTCGCCATCGAGAAGCATGGCGCCCGCCCCGAGCTGATCGACACCCGCGCGATGGCGAACCTGCGGCTCGGCAAGAACGACGAGTCGGTCGCCGACCTGGAGAAAGTCGTGCAGGAGGCGCCGACACCGACCCGCCTGTTCCACCTGAGCCGGGCCTTCCACCAGTCGAGCAATCGCACCTCCGCCTTGGCCGCGCTCAACCGCGCGAACGAGATGGGCCTGAACCCGCAGCAGCTCGCCCCGTCCGAGCTGGAAGCCTACCAGCGTGTGCAGGCCGATCTGTGCAAGACCGGATCGTGACCGCACGAGGTTGAACCGAAAGCCCACGGAGACGATCCGTGGGCTTTTTTCGTTTCCCGCGAATCAGTCTTCGCCGAGCAAAGTGCGCAGCCACGCCGCCGTCGGCGCGTCGGCGTGCTGCGACACTTCTTCCGGCGTTCCCTGGGCGGCGACACGGCCCGCGTTCAGGTCAATGACGTGGTCGGCGTTTCGCAGCAAATCGGGATGATGGTCGACCGCGATCACCGAGTGGCCCGCTGACAGCAGCCGATCGATGCAGTTCAGGAGTTGGGCCACGTCGGCCGTGTGCAGCCCCGACGCAGGCTCCAGCAGCAGATGCACGCAGCGTGCCTTGCGGTTCGACGCCAGCACCGACGCCAGCTTCAACCGCTGCGACTCGCCTTCTGAAAGCGTGTCGAGCGGTTGGCCGAGCCGCACGTATTCGAGGCCGACATCGAGCAGGAACTTCAGCCGCTTCTCGATGGCCGCCTGAGCGCGGAAGAAGCGGAACGCCTCGCGCACCGTGAGCTTCAGCACCTCGGCGATGCTCAGGCCGCGCACCTTGATCTCAAGCACCTCGCGCGTGAAGCGGCTGCCGTGGCACTCTGGGCAGGGCATCTGCACGTCGGCGAGGAACTGCATGTCAACCGTCAGCGTCCCCTGCCCCGCGCACGTCTCGCAGCGGCCGCCAGGCTGGTTGAAGCTGAACGCGCCGGGGCCGAAGTTGCGGATGCGGGCCTCGGTCGTCTCGGCGAACAGCTCGCGGATGTCGTCGAAGATCTTCAGCACGCTCGCCGGGTTGCTGCGGCCCGACCGGCTCGGCGGCTCCTGGTCGATGAGGAACACGTCCTCGATCTGCCCCGTCACGGCCAGCTTCGCGCCAGCTTCCGCGAAGGCGCCCTTCTTGCGAAGACGCCCGCACAATGCCGGATAAAGCGCCTGCTCGACGAGCTGGCTCTTGCCCGCGCCGCTCGGCCCGGTCACGAGGCACAGTGTTCCCAGCGGCAGTTCGATTTCGTCCGGCTGCAGCCCGAACGCCGACAGCCCGGCCAGCCGCAGCTTGCCGCTCGGCGTGCGCCGCTTCGGGATCGGCTGCGGGCCTTCGCGCAGAATCTCCGCCGTCGGCGAATCGCCGGCATTCGCCAGCTCACTCGGCGTCCCCTGGAACAGCACCCTGCCCCCTTCCTCGCCAGCGCCGGGGCCGAGATCGACGACGTGGTCGGCCGCGCGGATCAGGTTGAGATCGTGCTCGATGACGACCAGCGTGTTGCCTTTGTCGCGCCAGGCGAGCAGCAGCTCCATCACCGCTTGCCGCTGCTGCGGATGCAGCCCGGCGAGCGGCTCTTCGACCAGGTACAGCGCGCTGACGAGATCGGACGAGTAGGCGTTGGCGAGGTCGATGCGCCGCCGAGTCCCTTGCGACAAGGTGCTGGCAGCGCGCTCGACGATGAGATGCCCCAGGCCCAGTTTCTCCAGCACGCCGAGCCTGGCCCGAAGCGCGTCGTTGTCCTCCTTGATGATCGCGTGGAGTTCCGCCAGCGTTCTACTCGACAGATCGGCGATGGTGCGGCCCTGCCAGCGCACGCTGAGCGCCGCTTCGCCCCAGCCGCTGCCGCCACAAGTCGAACAAGGTTTGGCTGGCTTTCCCTGCGTGCCGACGCCGTTGCAGGCGCCGCACGCTCCCAATGGATGCCGGCGGTTGAACTGTTCCAGTCGCGGCAACGAGAACACCATGCCGCAGCGGCCGCACTTCGGCGCCTGATGGAAGTGGTCGACGCCGTCGTCGCGGATCAGCGCCAGGCTCCCCTGCCCTTTCGTGAACGCGAGATCGAGCGACTCGCGCAGCCGTTCCGCAGCGAGCTTGCCCGTCTCGAAGCGGTCGACGACCACCACGACGCGCGTTGCCGCGTTGATCGGCGGCAGCGGTTGCTCGCCCAGCCTCACCGGCGAGCCATCGACGAGCAGCCGGAAAAAGCCCTGCTGCATCAGCGCCGCCGACCATTCGGCGACGTCTTCGTCGTCGGCGGGCTTGCTCGCGAACGCCACGGTGAACCGCGTGCCAATCGGCAATTTCTGCGCTGCGTCGATCACGTCGCCCACACGATGGAAGCGCACTGGCAGGTCGCAAGCCGGGCAGTGCAGCACGCCTTCGCGCGTGAGAAGCGCTTGCAGGAAGTGGTCGGTCTCCGTGACCGAGCCGACCGTCGCCCGCGCGGCTTCGGCGCCGCTCCGTCGGCCGACCGCGATGGCGGCGGGCAGGTCGCTGATCGACTCGGCCTGCGGCTGCTCGAAGCGTTCCAGGAATTGTCGGGTTCGCGTCGAGAAGCCCTGGAGGAAGCGCCGCTGCGCCTCGGCGTAGATCGTGTCGAAGACGAGGCTGCTCTTGCCGGCGCCGCTGACGCCGACGACGATGGTGAGGCGGTTCAGCGGCAGATCGACGTCGATCCCTTGCAGGTTGTTGACGCGGACGCCTCGCAGAGCGATCGAAGGTGTGTCAGTCATGGCGCATCAACCGGGCTTCGGAAGCATGGGGCGGCGGGCGACGAAGAACCAGTCCCACGGCGGGTCGAACTGTTTCAGCTTGTCGCGGGCGGAGAACTGCTGCCACGACAGATGGACCTTCCGCAGCCGAACCCGCGTGAAGCCAGCGCGCGCGAAGCGGTGCTTCGCCTCGAACGGCTGCCAGAAGTGCTGCTCCAGCCCCTGGAAGCGGAACTGCCCGAACGCGAAGTCGTAGAACTCGTGCTCCGCCTGATGGGCCGCGTTCTTGCGCGCCGCGTCGAGAGGCATGCCGCGTTCGAGGGCGCTTTCGACGAGCAGCATCGTGTAGTAGTGGACTGCGTCGATGGCGGGCAGGATGCCGAGGAAGACGCCCCCCGGTTTCAGGCGGTCATGGATCGCCCGCAGCGCCGCGTTCTGCTCGGCGACGCTTGGCATCACCAGGCTGTTGACCGACACCGCCACATCGAGCGGTTCGTTGATGGGACTGAGGTCGGCGAGGCTGGTCCGCACCCAGGCGATGTTCGCCGCGTCGCCAACCGTCGCGCGAGCGCGAGCAAGCATCCCTTCCGCGAAATCGACGGCGTAGATCTTGGCGAACCGCTCGGCGAGGAACGGCAGCAGCGGCCCGACGCCGCAGCCCAGGTCGGCGACCACCTTCGCTCCGCGCGTGGCGAGTTTCGCCAGCACGGCTTTCAAACGATTGCCGCGCACGTCGGGCAGGTAGGGGTCGATGAACTCCGACTCGTACGACGCGGCCGCCTTGCTCCAGAAATGGTCCTGGTCGGGCATCGGTGTCATTCCGCCGGCATCGCGTGGGCGGGGAGCACGACGCCGGTGACTTCGCCGAGGCCGACGCGGTACCCCGGTCCCTGGCACCAGCCGGTCATCGTGACGCGGTCGCCGTCCTGCAGGAAGCTGCGCGTCTCGCCGCTGGAGAGCGTGAGCGGGCGCGTCCCCTTCCAGGCCAGTTCCAGCATCGAGCCGAGCGAGTCGGGGGTTGGGCCGCTGATCGTGCCGGTGGCGAGCAGGTCGCCCGGTTGCAGGTTGCAGCCGTTGCTGGCGTGGTGCGTCAGTTGCTGGAACAGGCTCCAGTAGAGGTGCTTGCTGCTGGTCGCGCTGATGCGCTGCGGGCGGTCCATCTTCGCGGACTGCAGCCAGATTTCGAGATGGATGTCGTAGTTCTGCAATCCTTCGCAGCGCAGGTAAGGGAGCGGCGCCGGCTCCTGGACCGGGCCGGCGACGCGGAACGGCGCCAGCGCGTCGAGCGTCACCACCCACGGCGACACCGACGTGGCGAAGTTCTTGGCGAGGAACGGGCCGAGCGGCTGGTACTCCCAGCGCTGCACGTCGCGGGCGCTCCAGTCGTTGACGAGCAGCAGGCCGAAGATGTGCTCGCTCGCCGAGCGGATCGGGATCGGCTCGCCGAGCGCGTTGCCCGGCCCGACCAGCATCCCCAGTTCCAGCTCGAAATCGAGCGAGCGGCTCGGCCCGAACGTCGGCAGCGCCGCGTCGTCCGCTTTCGTCTGCCCCAGCGGCCGGCGCACGTCGGCGCCGCTGACGACCACTGAGCTGGCGCGCCCGTGGTACGCGATCGGAATGTGCAGCCAGTTCGGCATCAGCGCGTTGTCGGCGCCGCGCATCATCACGCCGACGTTGGTCGCATGCTCGCGCGACGAGTAGAAGTCGGTGTAGTTGCCGACGCGCATCGGCAACTGCATCGCGACTTCAGATCGGGACAGCAGCGCCTTTTCCCGCTTCGGCGCGTCGTCGCGCAGCGTCGGGTTGTCGTGCCGCAGCAGTTCGCTGACGCGGTCTCGCACGGCGCGCCACACTGGCCTGCCCAGCGCGAGGAAGCCGTTGAGCGTGGTTTGCTCCGCGAAGAAGCCGCGCGGCAGGCCGTCCACACCGAGCAGCGAAAGTTCCGTGAGCGCGGCGAGATCGACCACGCACGCGCCGATGCCCACGCCGACGCGCGGGCCGCTCCCTTGGTGCGTGAACACGCCGAACGGCAGGTTCTGGATCGGGAACGGCGAATCCTCGGCGACCGCCAGGAAGCTCCGCAGCGCCGGGTCGTTCGCGGACAGCATCGGAAGTTCCTTCGGCTACTTGAGGTGTTCCTGGCGAAGCTGGGTCAGCGGCCGCAGCGCCGGTTTCGGCTCGCCCGCCGTGTCGAACAGGCCGCAGTTGGGGAAGTGGTGCGGTTCGGCGTCGGTCAGGTGCGTCCACACCACCGACCGCACGTAGGGCTTGCACAGGGCGAGCGAGGCGAACGAGGCGGCCCAGTCGGCCTGCGTTTCGGGCGAGAAGCCGGTCTTCCAGAAGCCACCGTCGACGCGCAGGTCGGGGTCGGCGTCCGGGTCTATGCCGCGCGACGACGGGTAGCCGAGCGTCACCTGCAGCGGCACGCCGAGCAGCGCGTAAAGGTCGAGCAGCCGCGAGAAGTCGAGCGGGTCGCGACAGTAGCTGCCACGCGGCGACACCGCCATCACGACTTCGAGGTCGAGCGCCGACGGCTTCACGCCGGTCCGCAGCAACGTGTCGGCGAACAGGAAAGGCGACTGCGTGCGCTCCTGCTCCGCGAGGTAGTCGCCCCACGGCTGGGACACGCCGACGACGGTTTCGAGCTGCCCGTTGATCTTCTTGACGGTCTCGGCCAGGCGGACGGTGAGCCAGATCAGCTCCTCGTCGCGCATCGCCAGCACGCCTGCCGTGTTGCTGCCGGCGGTCACCTGCCAGGTGCGTATGTGCGACTGGTAGCGTTTGATGACCTTTTCCAGATGCTCGCACAACATTCCACTGAGACTGAGCAGTTCCGATCCCTTCTCCCAGATCCAGTCCGGCAGCGTGCGGCCCGAGAAATCGACGAGCGGCCCGGCCACCACCTTCAGGCCCCGGCTGATCGCCCACTCCACCATGCGGTCCTGCGCTTCCCAGCAGAACCGCCCCGGCTCCGGCTCGATGTCGCGCCACGACAGAGGCACATGCGCCGTGTTGAACGCGTCGAGGTAAGCCTTCGCGCTGGCGCCGGCCGGTTCGGCGTTCTGAAGCCGGCAGCCGAACTGCGTTTCGAGACGGGGCAGCCGCGCGTGCCGCACCTGGAAGACCTGGTTCATGTACGCCTGCACAAGATGCTGCGCTGCGCCGCAGGCGTGCTTCAGCGCGGCCCCGGCGTGCGGGATCGCCTCGTCGCTGCTCGCCGACGCGATGGCGTGGCTGAACGCGTGGTAGGCGTGGCGGATCTCGCCCTCCAGCGTGGCCGGCATGTTCAGGCCGCCCATCACCCAGTCGGAGGTTTGGCAGCGGACCTGGTTCACCTTGCCCCGCGCCAGCTCGACCGGCAGGTTGTAGGGCAGCAGCCGTTCCATCAAGGTCGCGGAGCTGGACATGAACTGGCCGAAGCCGTCGATGCGCCAAGGCGCCTGGAGCGTGCCGCTCTCGTCGACCTGGCGCGACAGGACCATCTGGCCGTCGTCGACCATCGTCTGGGTCGGGTAGGGCATGTTGTCCTGCCCGCCGGCGACGCTGGAGCGTTCCAGCTCCTCCTGGGCTTCCAGGGGCAGGTCGGGCGGCAGGTTGAAGATCATCGTGCCCATGATCGATGGATCGCCTCGCGGGCCTGGCCAGGATTGGTGCGGAGGCCGTTGGTGGAACGAAGGAATCTCGCGCGGGGAGGCCGTCTTGGCCGACTGCTGCTTTTTCATTATACGCCGGGATTTCGCTGCGAAGCTACACGCGAAGTGCGAAGCGGCGAACAGGAAAAATCTAACGGTTCGCCGGTAGGTTGGCAACTCGAATAGCGGTGTGGCGGGCCTGCGTCGTGGAAGATACCTTCGGACGACGCCACCGACAGGCAGCCGCGCCTCCTGGGGAAAAAAAACGGATTCTGCTCCGATACCCGCTGGCATCCTCGTTGTGTTCTTGGCGGGGGCATTGTCCGCGCAGGCTTGGGCGCCAAGGAACGGCCGACATTTTTGACGCGAGGCCATCCATGACGCGATATCCCTGGCATCCCAGGCGACGCCGATCCCAGTCGATCGTGTGCGCTGCCGTCGCAGCAGTGCTGGCGCTGGCGCTGGCGCTGGCGCGGATCGTTCAGGCCGACCCCCCACCGGGCAGGAACTGGGCGCTGATCATCGGGGTCAACTACGAGAAGGACTCGTACGAGAAGCACGGCGCGAAGCTGCGGCTGGTCGAGCCGCACCGGGGCGCGCTGCCGAAGCTGCAGAACGCGGTGAACGACGCCAAGGGCCTCGCCGACCTGCTCAAGAAGCACTACGGCTTCGAAGAGAAACAGCTGACGGTGCTGCTGGAGCACGACGCGCTCAAGAAAACGATCCTCAACCACCTGCAGGGCTGGGCGCTCCCGTCGGCCCTGGCGCTGAAGGGTTCGCATCCGGTCGTCGAGGACACGGTGCTGGTGTTCTTCGCGGGTCACGGCGCACGCCTGACCGACTTCGATCCGGACGAGGATCCCGCCAGCGACGCCAACGGAGTGATCTTCCCCTTCGACTCGGAGTTCGAGGAGGAGAAGCTGCGCAAGCACAGCATCATCAACCTGCAGAACGACGTGGTGCGCCTGCTGAGGAAGTGTCCGGCCCGGCACAAGCTGCTGGTCCTCGACTCGTGCCACGCGGGGGAGATCTTCGTCAACCAGCTGCCGCGGAGCAAAGCCGAGCGGCGCAGCGGGATCAAGTCCGAGGAGCCCAGCTGCCAGGCGCTCGCCTCGTGCCGCGCCTGGCAGCGGGCCTCCGACGGGCAGGGAGCGAACTCGCCGTTCTCGACGGCGCTGCTGCGGGCGCTGCGGATGATCCCCGCGCGCGGGGGGAAGGCGCCGCCGCCGTTCACCGTCACGGACCTCTTCGAGACGATGCGCCCCGACCTCTACGACTCGTTGCGGGAGAGCCAGTACCCGAAGCTGGGCTTCCTGTCCCGCAGCGAAGGCGAGTTCCGGTTCTACCCGCGCGACCCCGCCGGGGAGCTGGCGAAGGAGCTGAACTCCTCGACGGAGAGCCGGGCGCTGATGGCGACGGTGCCCGGCGAGAACGGCGACTGGTGGTTCGACGAGACCCCGTGGATGATCCCGAGCGTGCGCAAGAACATCCTCGACAACGCAACGGCCGTGCGCAGCAACCCGCAGGCGGACTCCATCACGCGCCTGAGCCTGGCCGAGAGCGCCCAGGCGTGCCTGAAGGCCATGGGATCGGAGAAAACGCCCTCCAGCCCGTTGGCCAAGGCCCGGCGCGACCATCTCCACCTGTTGCTCGCCAACCCGGACGGCCATTCCGCCCTGGAACTCTACGCCAAGGTACGCAAGGAGCTTGAGGCGCTTGACAGCGCCGCGAAGGAAAGTCTTGAGCCAGAGGACCTGCATCTTCTCGCGGTGCTGCAGCACGCGACCGGCGAGCAGCACGCGACCGGCGAGCCTTCCGCCAAGAAGACCTACCTCCGCACGATCCGAAGCTACCAGGAGAAGGCCGGCTCCGAAAGGGACAGCGCCGCGAAGGACAGCGGCGCGAGCGCGGCTGGCTTCACCGGCGTGATGCAGGCGTTGTGCCACGTCGACTACGCTTACTATGAGCTGGCCGTGAGGAACAACCCGAACGCGGCGCTGCCCCACTTCAAGCAGGCCCGGGAGATCGTCCGAGGCAGCCTGAAAAACAACGTGCCGCCGCCGTTCCTCATCTTCGTCTACGGCCAGGAGGCGGACGCCTGGCACCGCATCGGGCTGAGCGGCGCCGCGCACCACTGCCTGGACATGGCCCGCCCGCTGGCCAAGGGGATGGGCGAGGCGCACCCGCTGCTCGCCAACGTCCACCGCAAGCAGGCCTGGATCCACATGGAGCAGTGGCGCCTCCGCGACGCCGAGAAGAACTTCGCCGACTCCAGCGCGGTCCTCGCCCGCCACGACCACTTCGAGGCACGCCTCGCCCGCGTCCACAACCGGCACGGGCTGGCGATGGCGCAGCGCTTCACCGGACGCGCCGACGAGGCGGTCG
>JAYSSW010000998.1:0-5862 GCA_043720335.1 Planctomycetia bacterium | reverse complement strand
ACGATTTCTACCAGTTCGCCGCGTACTTCGGCCGTATCGGGCGGAAGGGGGTCGGCATCTCGCCCCCCATCTCCGGCGGCGAGGAGGTCGTGTTCACCGCTCCCAGCGGCGCGGTGAAGCATCCGCTGACCGGCAAGACGATGGCCCCGCTGCCGCTGTTCGGCAGGACGGCGGCGGTAACGCCCGACCGCGACCCGCGCCAGGTGCTGGCCGACTGGATCGTCAGCGGCGACAACCCGTACTTCGCGAAGGTGATCGTCAACCGCGTCTGGGCCGACCTGATGGGACGTGGCGTGGTCGAGCCGGTCGACGACCTGCGGGCCAGCAACCCGCCCAGCAACGGCCCGCTGCTCGACGCGCTGGCCGAGCGCTTCCGCAGCGACAAGCACGACTTGAAGAAGCTGCTGCGCGCGATCATGACCTCGCACGTCTACGCCCTGTCGTCGCTGCCCAACGACCGCAACGTGGGCGACCAGCGCAACTACTCGCGGCACTACCGCCAGCGGCTGCGCGCGGAGGTGCTGCTCGACGCGGTCAGCGACATCACCGGCGTGCCGGAGGTGTTCGCGGCGATGCCGCTGCGTTCGCGGGCGGCGGAGCTGTGGACAGTCCGCTCGCAGTCGGTGTTCCTCGACAGCTTCGGCCGGCCCGATCCGAACCAGGACCCGCCGTGCGAGCGGACCAGCGACAGCTCGGTGGTGCAGGCGCTGCACCTGATGAACGCGCCGAAGCTGCACGCGAAGGTGACGAGCGACACGGGCCGCGCAGCAACATTGGCCGCCAGCAAGAAGCCGCCGGCGGAGATCGTGGAGGAGCTGTACCTGCTGGTCTACTGCCGCCCGCCGACGCCGCCGGAGCGCGACAGCGCCGTGCGCCGCTACGAGGCCGCCCCGCGCCGCCAGGCGACCGAGGATCTGCTGTGGGCGCTGCTCAACACGCCGGAGTTCGTGTTCAAGGATTGATCGGGTTTCCGTCATTGCAGGATTGAACCATGTGGACGACCTTGCAGCCTGAGATCATGTCGCGACTGCCGCATCACTCGGCCAACGGCTCCGCGCGCAACGGCGTTGGCGTGGTGGTCTCGGAATGGCAAGGCGATGTCGCCTGGGAACGTCAGATCCTCGAACTGAACGCGTTCAGCGATCTTGGCGACGACTGGGATGGACAAGGCGCCGAACCTCCTTCTGATGAGCTGGTGAACAGCGCGGTTCGTCTGGCGGAAATGCTTCGCGAAAATGGCATCGACGCGCCGACCTGCGTGGTTCCCGGAGTCAACGGCACCGTCGTCCTGGAATGGCAGGAACCAGGCGGAGCCTATTTTGAGATCGAAGTGATCGCGCCCGGAAAAGCCGAAGCGATGCTGATCCGCCCTGGCATGCCAACGCAATCGTGGGTGCTGTCGTAAGTGAGGCGGCGATGAAACAGGAGGATGAACCTGTCGAGCCTGGTGAAACAGTGCTCCGCTTGATTTGGAGCGATTTTCTGAAGCCGGGTCTGGACATGCCGGTGCAGCCCGGCGCGTTCGAGCCCCGCAAGAATGAAACCGATGGGATTTCCGTGTTTCGCGCCGCTTGTCTTGCCGATGCATCGCTGACGCTGGAAGTGATCGCAGAGGAGAAACGCGGCAAGTACGCAATCGCCAGTCTTCTCGTCAGTGAGTTGTCGATGTTGGGACTGACCGTGGTTCCAGCGAGAATTGAAAAAGTGCCTGGCCATGCGGTTCTTGTGGAGCTGAACATCGTCAATTGCAAAGCCGACAAACCGCGCTGCCGAGCCTTGCAGAAGCAGCTTGCGGAAATCGCAAGTCGCAGCATCGTCCGTCTACCCGCATCGTGATTGATCCTGGAAACACGTTCTTGGTTTTGGTATCTTCGGAGTCATGCAATCCCCGGCCTACCCGCCGGGTTCGACGAAAACGAGGGGGCATCATGGCGGCATCGACGAACTGTGCGGGGATGACTCGGCGCGACTGCTTGAAGCTGGGGCTGGGCGCCCTCGCCGGCGGCGGGCTGGTCCAGGCGCTGCGGCTGCGCGGCATGGCGTCCAATCCGGCAGCGCCCGCCGCGACGGCGCGCAGCTGCATCCTCGTCTGGATGGACGGCGGACCGACGCACTACGAGACGTTCGACCCCAAGCCCGACGCCCCCGCCGAGATCCGCGGCGAGTTCCTGCCGATCGCCACCCGCGTCCCCGGCGTCCGCTTCTCGCAGCACATGACGCGGCTCGCCGGCATCGCCGACAAACTCGCCGTCGTCCGCTCACTCCGCCACGACCAGGGCAACCACGGCGCCGGCAACCACTACCTCATGACCGGCGCGCCGCCCCGCATCCCGGTCGGCTGCGGCGCCTTCGTCAGCTTCCACCCCAGCATGGGCTCCGTCGCCGCCCACGAACGAGGCGCCCCGCACGGCCTGCCCGCCTACTTCTCCATGCCCGACATGGCGCGCTCCGGCGGGCCGAACTTCCTCGGCGCCCGCTTCGCCCCGTTCGTCGTCTCCGACAACCCTAACAGCGCCGACTTCCGCGTCCGCGACGTGGCGCTGCCCCAGGGCCTGTCCGGCGAGCGATTCGGCACGCGCCGCGAGATCCGCAGCGAGGTCGACCGCATGCAGCGCATCCTCGACCGCGCCGCCGGCGACCCGGTCAACGCGCTCGACGAGCACTACCAGCAGGGCTACAACCTGGTCAGCTCGCCGCAGGCGCAGGCCGCGTTCGACATCCACCGCGAGCCGGCCGGCGTGCGCGACCGCTACGGCCGCACCCCGTTCGGCCAGCGCGCCTTGCTGGCGCGCCGCCTCGTCGAAGCGGGCGTGCCGTTCATCACCCTCTACGACGGCGGCTGGGACCACCACACGAACCTTTTCTCGTCGCTGACGCAGCGGCTGCCGGGCTGGGACGCCACCGTCGCCACGCTCATCGAGGACCTCGACCAGCGCGGGCTTTTGGAAACCACAATGGTGATCGCTCTGGGCGAGTTCGGCCGCACGCCGCAGATCAACCGCGACGCCGGCCGCGACCACTGGTCCAACTCGATGTCGGTCCTCTTCGCAGGCGGCGGCACCCCCGGCGGGCAGGCGGTCGGCGCCACCGACGTGCGCGGCTTCAGCCCCGTGGGCCGCACGCACTCGCCTGAGAACTTCGTCTCGTCGGTCTACTTGAAGCTGGGCATCGACCCGGAGAAGATCCTCCACACGCCGCAGGGCCGACCGACCCATCTCGTCAGCGACCCGACCCCGATCCGCGAGCTGATGGGCTGATCGAAGGGTCGAGGATGACGGCTTCGCCGCGTTCCCTCTCGAACCATCGCCCGCCGTCACTCCGGTGACGGCGGTCCCGCTTCTGCCTCGACGTGTTCCTTGGGGGCCATTCGCCAGACATCGCCAAGGAAGCTGCCGAGGACCAGCCCGACGACCGGCAGCACGAAGCTCCATTTGCCGTCGATCAAATGCTGCTGGCTCATCGGCAGGATCATCAGGCCGACGATGCCGCCGTACAGGGCGCCGGCGGCGCTGGAGTGGAGCAGCGAGACGAGCGCCCCCATGACGGCGAGCGAAGCGCCGACCTGCACGCCGCCGGCCCAGTGCCCCGCCGTGTAGCTCGCGACCATCGCCAGCACGAACTGCACGCGCCGGAGCTGCCCTTCGATGGCGGCGAAGTCGGCGGACGGGGCGGGCGTCGCCTGCGTGTAGGACGGATGCGCCGGGAGAAGCCAGGCGTCGAGTTCGTCAGCGTTGGTGTCCTTGCTGGAGGCGACACTGGGCCGGCCGCTCGCCTGCACCTGGTATTCGGGCTGCTGGTCGGGCGGGAGCTGTGCCAGAGCCGCACGGACGAAGTCGCGGTGGATGCCGTTGGCGACGAGGAGCTGCGCCGCCTCGCCGTCGGCGATGTGCAGCAGGCCGAGCAGCAGATGGTAGGGGCCGACGAGTTCATGGCGGAACGAAGCGGCTTCGGTCTCGGCCTGGACGAGCGCGCGTTTCAGGGCCGGGCTGAGCGGGAACTGCTGCAGTTCGTCCGCCTCGCCATGCCGGCGCAGCGCGACCTCGACCTTGGCGAGCAGCCGCGCCGTGTCGCCGCCGGCGGAGCGCAGCAGGTGCGCGACGGGGCCGTCCGCTTCGCGCAGCAGGCCGTAGAGCAGGTGCTCGGTGCCGACGAAGTCGTGCTGGCAGCGCTGCGCCTCGCGGAAGGCCGCCCGCATCGCGCGCCGGCTCGCGGCGTTCAACCGGGCGAACACGCGTCATCCTTTGCTGCTGGCATGCCCGCTCCTCGCCGACTGGGTGTGAGTTCGATGATTGGGGTATTGGCGAGTTGTCGCGCGGTGGGGAGAGTATCACTTCCAAGCCCCACCATGAGCAACGCGATTGGTGGGGGTCGGCAGCGTGCGCCGCCTCACCCCCAGGAATCGCTTCGCTCATCCTGGGGCTTGGGGCTTTCAAACCAGCATCGCACTTTCGCGTTGCAGTTCGCGGATGCGCTTCTCGATGCGGCGGAGGATCGTTTCGTCGCTGGGGTAGGGCGAGTCGAAGGCGGGGCGCAGCGGGATCGGGATGTCGTCCATGCGGTAGACGGTGCCGGGGACGTTGATGCCGTAGGTCGCGGTGGTGAAGGCGACGGTGGCGTGCTTGGTGGTGGCCGACTCCTTCGGGTCGAGGGCGATGTAGGGGATGCGCGCCAGATGTTCGCGGGCAGGCTGCGAGAAGTTGCCCATCGGGTCGGAGGCGACGATGAGGGCGGCGTCGGCTTCGCCGCGCGCGAGCGTGTCGGAGGTGGTGAATTCGCCGGGGTTGAAGCGGGGGTAGCCCCGGCCGAGGCTGACGCCGAAGGAGTAGCCGGTCTGCCAGCTGACGACGTTGTCGGCGCCGGTGACGTTGCCATGCCCGCGCATCGGCTTGGCGTAGAAGCGGGTGTACTGGTTCAGGTCGCGCGCGAGACTAAGTGCGGCTTCGACGTTGAGGTGCTTGCCTCGCGTCATCGACAGCCCCATGCCGAAGAAGATGATGCCGAACTTGCACGACTTCATGCGCTGGGCCAGGTCCTGCAACTGCGGCAGCGGGATGCCGGTTTCCTGCTCGATGCCGTCGTCGAGTTCGACCCCTTTGACGAGCGCCCGCAGCGCCCAGAGGGCTTCAAAATCCTTGCGAGGCTTCACCTGGAGGAAGATGTCAGCGGCCGGGGCGCTCTTGCTGCGGCGCACATCGACGAGGACGACGGTGCGGTCCTTGCGGCCATTGGGGACGAACTGCCCCTTGGGCATCGTCGAGTAGCGGCCCCAGTGGCGCGGATGCGACTCGGCCGGGTTCGATCCCCAGAAGATGACGAGGTCGGCCCGGTTCTTCACTTCGCCGAGCGAGCAGGTGACTTCGCCGACGCCCTGGAAGGCCATGCCGCTCGGCCCGTGGCAGACCGACGTGGTGGTGTCGACGCAGCCGCCGATGCGGTCGGCGATGGCGACGGCCTGCCGTTGGGCTTCGCAGGTCGTGTCGGACAGGCCGTAGACGATGGGATAGCGGGCGTTGGCCAGGATCTGTGCCGCCCGTTCAACCGCGTCGTCGAGCGAGGCGGGCTTGCCTTCGATGAGGGCCATCGGGCGGTCTTCGACGTGGTGGTTGAGGAACCACGCCTTCCCCAGCACGCAGGCGTTCTTCGCCTTGGTGATGTGGTTGTCCTCGACGGTCAGCTCCATGTCGTCGCAGACGCAGCCGCAGAAGGTGCAGGTCGCGTTCGCGACGATCTTCAGTCCGGTGGCCATCTCGTGTTCCTTGTGTGTCCGATACGTGATCGGCGACCAATCGGGGCAACGATGCACTCGGCACCGTCAGAGAAGTGAGGCTTGCCAGACCCCACTCACCCTGAGCGCAAGCGAGG
>JAYSSW010000997.1:0-12559 GCA_043720335.1 Planctomycetia bacterium | reverse complement strand
AACACGCCGCATCGTCGTCTCATGCCCTCCCCTTGAAGCGCCCCTCTACCGCAGCAATTCGCGCATCGCGGCCATCAGCACGGCTTCGACCTGCGGAGCGACGCGCGAGACGGGGCCGGTCTCATAGCCGCCTTGCGAATACGCCTCGGCGACGCCGATGTAGCCGGGGCCGTAGTCGCCGTACGCCGCCATCAGCACCGGCTCGCCGGGCCGCATCTTCTGGGCGGCGAGCTGGTACTCGACGAACAGCTCGCCCGGCATGTGCAGCACCCGCGCGGAACCGAGCGTCAGGCACGCCAGGTCGAGCTTGTCCCCCGCTTCGCAGCGCTGCGCCCACGCGAGGTTGCGGGCGGCCTTCAACCGCTCCTTCGCGTCGAGCTTGCCATCAGCGAGCCGCGTTTCGAGATCCTTCACCGTGTACGCCTTCGACAGCGGCAGCGCGGCCGACACGACACGCCAGCCGAGATCCTGCGATGACACCGGCGATTTCGTCTGCTCGTCGAATGCGGCTTTCATGCCGCGCGCCAGGCGGTCGGCGAGGACCATGCGGTTCATCGGGTCGCCGTCGTTGTACTTGCCGGCGGTGACGTTGCCGCCGGCCCCGTTGAAGTGGACGTGCAATGGCTTCGGCGTCGCCCGGTCGCGCAGGCCGCGCGCCAGGCCGGGGAAGTCGCAGCTCACGCCCCCTTTGCCGTAGTGGCTCTGCGGATGCGTGGCGTAGGTGGTGAGCGACGCCAGCGCCGTGTCGTCGCTCCACAGGCACAGCAGATGCACGAACGGGTCGATCACCCCCTCCGGCTCGGCGCGCACTTTTGCGTCTTTCGTCGCGCTGTAGCGCACCGCCTTCACCTTGCCGTCCGCCCCCAGCACACGGCGATTCGACGCCACCTCCTCCACCTTCGCCCTGCCGACGCCGACATGCGTGACGACGCGCGCCGTCTCCGTCGCCTTCTTCGCGGCGGCGGCAACCTTCGCGATCGCCTTGCGGGCGAACGGAGCGTTGAAGAGCTGGTCGTTGAGCTGGAACGGCTTCAGCAAATCGTCGGCGAGGAAGTCGCAGCCAGGGGCGTCGTGCTGGTGCAGGCAGTGGACCGCGACACGGTCGCGGGTGGTGCCGACCGCCTCGGCGAGCGCGTCGCGGAAGGCGGTGTGCCCCGCGTTGCCAACGCCGACCCAGTCCACTGCACATAGCACGATCGGCTTCTGATCGCTCAGCAGAACGATGCCCCGCGCGGCCAGCGGATCAACGATCAGCTTGGCCGGCACGACGAGCGCGTCGCACAGCGGCGTGCCGAGCGGCGGCGTCACGTCGGCCTCGAACGTCGCGACCCGCAGCTTCCCGTCGCCAGCGAAAAGCGGCGACACCCACAGCATGGCAACCAGCAACAGCACCCGACGCATGGCGAAGCCCCCCGTGACAAGATCTCATCGCGGGAGTGTAACGCAAAGGAGAAAGGCCGGCACGTTTTTTCGCCTCCTCAACGTCACAGCAGGTTGAGCTGCCACGACACGCCGAATCGGTCGCTGGTCCAGGCGAATTTGGCGCTGAAGCCGTAGTTGCCCGGCGGCATCAGCACCTGCCCGTCAGCCGAGAGCGTGGCGAACGCGGCGTCCAGCTCGGCCTCGCCCCGGCACGCACGCGAATCTGCGAAACTTGAACGGTGACCGCGGTGGCTATGCCCTGCTACCCCACCAGTTCGCGGATGGGGTCGCGTTCGGCGACGAACTGCGGGCGGCCGGTCGGGTCGTTGACGGTCGTCGAGATCGGGATGCCGAGGTTGTGGTACAGCGTGGCGAGGATCTCGGACTGGGCGACGGGACGTGTCGCTGCGTAGCCTCCCTGGCGGTCGGTCGAGCCGATCGCCTGGCCGGTCCGCATGCCGCCGCCGGCCATGAACGCGCAGCTGACGGGCGCCCAGTGGTCGCGGCCGGCGCCGGCGTTGATGCGCGGGGTGCGGCCGAACTCGCCCCAGACGATGACGGTCGTGTCGTCGAGCATGCCGCGCGTGTCGAGGTCCTCGATGAGGGCACTGAGACATTGATCGAGCTTGCTGCCGTGGTCGCGGACGAGGGCGAAGTTCTGGCTGTGGCAGTCCCAGCGGCCGTAGGTCAAGGTGACGCAGCGGACCCCCGCTTCAACGAGGCGGCGGGCCATCAGCAACTGGTCGTTGACGGTCGGGGCGCCGTCGAACTGGAACTGGTAGGGCCGGCCGTCGCCGTAGCGCTCGCGGACGTGGTTCGGCTCGCGGGACAGGTCGAGGGCTTCGAGCAGGCGGTTCGAGGTCAGCACGCCGAGGGCGCGCTGCTGGGCCGCTTCGACGCCGACGATGGCGCCGTGCGAGTCGATGTCGCGGCGGAGGTTGTCGAAGCTGCCGAGCAGTCGTCGGCGGTCGGCGAGCTGGTCGACGGTGATGCCGTTGAGGCGCATGTTGGCCATGCCGGGGCCGTCGGGGCGGAACGGGTTGTGCGCCGGGCCGAGGAAGCCGGTCTGGCCGGAGTCGGACCAGGGGCGGTGCGCCGTCGTGGCGGCCAGGCCGACGAACGGCGGCACCGACGGATCGACCGGGCCTTGCAGCTTCGACACGACGGCGCCGATGCTGGGTCGCCCGCCGAGCGGCTGCAGCGAGTTGGCCGGGAACCCGGTCAGGCACTGGATCGCGTCGTGGCGGTCCTGGGCGCCGACGACCGAGCGGATGACGACGCTCTTGTCCATCAGCCGGGCGATGCGCGGGAAGACTTCGCAGATCTGCACGCCGGGCACGTTGGTCGCGATGGGGCGGAATTCGCCGCGGATCTCGGACGGGGCTTCGGTCTTGATCTCCCACATGTCCTGGTGGGGAGGCCCGCCGCCGAGGAAGATGTTGATGACCGACTTGTGCGAGGTCGCGCCGCGTGCGCCGTTGGCGGCTTGCTGGGCTTCGGCGCGGTAGATGTCGGCGAGGGAGAGCGTGGCGGCGCCGAACGAGAGGGCGCCGATCTTGAGGAAGTTGCGCCGGGTGACGCCGTCGCAGAAGCGGCTGGCGTGGCCCTGGATGTTCAGCATGGCGGGTCGCCTTTCCGAGCGGTGGGTGCTGGCTGGCACAGGCGTGGCCCGCACCGGCGACGCCCCCCAAGGAGTCGCCCGTGCCATCGTGGACCGAACCGCTGCGCCGACGCCGATCTGGTATCACTTGCAAGCCTATCGCTTGCATGCAGGCATGTCAAGGAACTTTGTCGGCAAGGAGATCGTTTAGCCGCGACGCGCAGCGGAGCGCGGGAACCACGCGACGACATGGAATTCCATCCTCGCGCGTCGCCCGCGCTCCGCTGCGCGTCGCGGCTAAACGATCACTGCGTTACCGCAGCAGCACGTAGTCGGCGTCGCGCAGCGCGGGCAGCTCGAACGTCACGACGCCGTTGCTCGTCGTGAACGGCAGGTCCTGCTGCAAGCCGACGGCGCGGACCGTTTTCGGCACGCCGGGCGTTCGCACCTGCACGCGCAGCTTCGCCAGCGGCTGGTTCGTCCAGTTGACGAGGGTCAGCAGCGTGCCTTCGGGGGCGTCCATCACGATCGCTTCCACCAGCTCGTTCGAGCATTCGGCGAAGCGGTCGACCGGGCGAGCCTCGACGCCGAGGCGGACGAGCGTCTTGGAAGCGGGGGAGTAGTCGACGGGGTTGTAGACGGTGTGGCGGCCGCCGCGTGCGAAGGGGATCGGCTTGAGGGCGCTCTTCATGTAGGCGGTGCCGGCCCCGGTGCCGACGGCGAACGCCTTGCCCTTGCCGAGCGCGTGGACGGTGACGGCGGCGCCGCCGTCGCTCCAGGTGCCGAGCACCTTGGCGGCGTCGGGCAGCAGGGTTTGCTTCATCGCGACGGCGGGGATCGTCTGGCCGTCGAGCTTGATCTGGTCGATCGGCTCGCAAAGCGGCAGCTCCAGCAGCGTTCGCAGGTGGTAGGCGTTCTTCGCCAGCTTCGTGTCCTTCAAGCCGAGCAGCTTCAGCATCGCCGGCTCCGGCTCGTTGTACTGGTTGCGGTGGCCCGCCCCGGCGCACGCGTACAGCACGCCCCCTTCCTTCACCCACGCCTCCAGCTTCGGAATGATACGATGGTCGATCCATTCGCCGGCGAAGTAGACCACGTCGAGGTTCTTCAGGTAGCCTTCGAGGATGTCCTCCTCGGTGACGCAGTCGACCGCGTGCTGGGCGTGCTTCAGGGCCAGGAACAGCATCTGCTGGTCCTTGCGGCACAGCGTCTGGTTCACGGTCTTGGGCGCGTTCTTGCAGACGGCGGCGAACGGGTCGAGCGCCTTGTCGACCATCAGCCGCGACTCGTGGAAGTCGGTCGCCTTGCTCATGACGACGGCGACGCGGGCGGGGCGGACCTTCCCCTTGGCCTGCACCTTCTCGACCTCGGCCGAGTCGAAGATGCTCTCGCCCAGGGCGCGGAAGGTGTCGCGATAGGTCCAGCCGACGTAGTTCTCGGTGAAGCGTTCGGCGGGGGCGACCCAGAAGTTGTCGATGTGCCTGGTCCCGTTGCCGACCGCCAGCCGCATGCTGCGGTTGAGGAAGCCCGGCTCCTGGCCCGGCGCGTGCGGCATCACGTAGTAGTGGATCGGCTGGTGGTGGTACTTCGTCGCGCAGCGCATCTGCCCGAACGACCACGACACGATCTGCGGCGCCTCCGGCACGCTGAAGACGTAGTCCTCCGCCCAGAACATCGACATCCCCTGCTGCTTGAAGATGTCGACCCACTGGTAGATCGGGCCGTAGTAGAGCGTGCCGTGGTGCGGCGAGTAGTTCGCCCCGGTCAGCACGTGCGGGCCGATCAGCTCCTTCGCCAGCTTCGTCATCTCGCGGTAGGCGGCGAAGCGCTCCTCCTCGTTGAACTGCTGCGTGAACCACGCCAGCCGCGGGTTCCCTTCCGGCGCCAGCGACGCCTGGCCCGGCTCCACGCCGAGGTCGGCCTTGGTGATCCCCTTCGTCTTCAGCCAGGCGCGGAACTTCTCCTGCAGCTTCGCGTCCTTGAAGTTGATCGTGCCCAGGCTGATCTCGTCGCCGAAGCTGAGGACGCGCAGGCGGTCCTTGTCCTTCAGCGTCTTCGCATAGGCCTGGATCTCGGCCGGGTTGTGCGCGTGGGCGTGCAGGTTGGAGACCTTCACCGGCCCGTACTTGTCGGGGAGGTGCGTGTTGTAGCCGAGGGCGGCCTTGAGTTCGTGGACCCAGTCCTCGTTGCCGGAGAACGCTCCGTAGTAGAGGATCTCCTGGGGCCGTTTGCCGCCGTTGAGCTTGCGCCACGTCTTCGAGTCGGCGATGATTTCGCGGGCGTGCTGTCGGCTGGTTTTGACGACGGCGTCCTTGTGCCAGGTGATGTCGATGGGGACGACCGCCGTGTCGCCGTTGACGGCTTTGATGTCGCCGACGAGGTTCTTGCCGTCGGCGGTGCGGGAGAACTGCACGCCGAACTCCTTGGCGCCATCGAGCGTGAGCGTCAGCCCTTCGTCGTGGACGAGGCGGCAGAACGGGCCGATGTCGTACCACGCGCTCCACTGCCCCGGCGCGACGGTCGGCTGCTCCTTCGCTTTCGGGTCGGGGCTGGTGGGGAACATCGCCGTCGCCCCGCCGTACTGCGGCTGGAAGTGTCCGCCGCGCGACACGGCCAGCCGGGCGGGCTTGGCGCTGGTGTTCTGGAAGCGGAAATGGAGCTTCGTCGCGTCGAGCGCTTCGTTCGCGAACGGGCTGCCAACGGTGTACGGCTTGAAGCCCTTGTAGTCGTCCTTGAGGCTGGTCGTCAGCACGACGAAGTCGATGAAGCGGTCGCCGGCGGGCTTGGCGCTGGCGATGGTCGTCAGGCGGATCTCGGCCTGGCCAGCGGCGAGCGTCGCGGTCTGCTTGGGCGCCTCGGCGGCGTCATGGTCGACGCCCCACGGCCACCACAGCTCGTCGCTTTCGCCGCTGAAGCTCCAGAGGCGGTCGGTCCCCTTCTTGCCGTAGACGTGCGTGAAGACGGTCTTGCCGTTCTGCACGATGTCGATCTGGTGGAAGAAGTTGAAGTACGGCGGGGCCTGGTACTTGCTCCAGACGCGGTAGGCGCCGGCCTCCTTCACGTCGAAGACGCGCTTCGCGACGGAGCCGACGCTGTCGGCCGGCGCGCCGAGGCAGCCCCCCTGCGACATCCACATGCCGCCGTAGGTGTGGCTGCCGTAACTGTCCTGCTGGTGGGTGGGCTTCCAGCCCCTAGCGTCCTGGGGAAGAAACGTCTCCCCTTCGACGACGATGACATCCGCCCGCACGGAGGATGTGAACGCGAGAAACAAGCCGGCCGCGATGATGAGCCACGAACGCATGACGCCTCCCCTGGTGTTGCCGAGCTGTAAGGAGGTCGATGCTATCCGTGGCGAAGGGGCGCCGCAAGGGGCAAGGAAGTTTTGCCGCGACGGTCGAGGGCGATGTTTACGACCATTGCCACACGGCGAAGACAGTCACCATGCGATCGGGTTCGGACACCGTGAAATAGACCGCGAGCGGGGCGTCGATGAGAATGCGAATGCCTTCATCACGTTCCTCGCCTTGCTGCGTCGGACTCGACAGCAGGGCGCGATCGATGCGGTTCGCCGCTTGGGTGATGGCGGAGCGGCCAGGACCGGCGTTCCACAGTTCCGCCAGATGGTTCAACGCGCTGGGCTGCCAAACGACGGTGAATTTCATGACTGTCCCAGCGACGCCCACAGGTTCGACAGAGGACGCCCGCCCGACTCGGCGCGCATCGTCCGCAGCTGCTCCGGCGTGAAGGGGCACTGCGACTCGGCAAGCTGGTGCAGCAGCTTCTGGTAGAGGTCGTTTGGCAGATAATGCCCGACGGTGCGGCCCGACTCGTCGCAGAATTCGACGGGTTCGTTCATTCCATGCCAGCGGGCCTGTGTGGCTGCGTCCAGGGTGATTTTGCTCATCGAGATTCCCTCGTCGCGGGGCGGTTGCGGAAAGTGGAAATGGTCGCCGCGCGGCGCCCGCGCTCCGCTGCGCGTCGCGGCTAAACTTGCGCTCACCGTCGGGCCTGGGCCTGCCAGCCGTCGAGGAGGGCGCTGATGTCCTTGTAGCCGTAGTCGAGGTTGGCGAGTTCGCAGGCCAGGTCGACGGCGCGGGGGATCTCGCCGGTGTCGGCGTAGCCGACGGCGAGCTGGTACATCGCTTCCTTCCGCAGGCCTTCGTCGCTGCCGCCGAGGTGGGGCAGGGCCTCCTCGAAGTTGCGCTGGGCGAGGCGGCTGTTCTTGCGGTTCTTGAAGCAGAAGCCGAGGTAGAAGAGCACCTTGCCGTGGAAACGCGGGTCGTTGCGGATGCCCTGCAACTCGCGGATCGCCTCGTCGATTTGGCCGGCTTTCAAAAGCCGCACGCTCATCTCGAAGCGGGCGGCGGTGTCGGTCGGGAAGCGGTCGGAGCGGCGGCGGTGGAACTCCAGCTCGCGCGTGTTGATCTCCTTGACCAGCTTCTGCCGGATCGTCTGCAAGGCGCTGTCGGCCGACTGGTGGTGCAGCTTCTCCTCGGCCATCGCGAGGTCGCGGCGGAACGGCTCGATGTCGAGGTCGATCAGCTCCTGGCCGATTTCGAAGCTGTTCGCCGTCGCGCCCAGGCCTTGCTGGAGCACCACGCGGGCCTGGTCGGGCAGGTCCATGCGGCGGTAGTACGCGGCCAGCTGAAGATAAGCGTTGGCGTTGCCCGGCGTGCTCGCGATCTTCGCCTGCAAATTCGCCACCTCGCGCGGCTGGCGCTCGGCGCCGGCCGGCTCGTTCGCCAGCGGGCCTTCCCGCGTCGCCTGCTGCTCAGCGGTGTCGTCGGTGACGCCGACGAGCGGCGTCGGCGCGCTGCCGTTGATCGCGGCCTCGTAGCGGCCCTTCGCGATGGTCGCGCTGGCGGCGAGGTCTTTCGCCTTGTTCTGGGCTTCGAGATCGCGCGGTGCGACGCGGCGAACGACGTTCCACAGCGCGATGGCGGCGGTGAAGTTGCCCCGCTTCTCGCACAGCCGGGCGAGGCGGCGGTTCACCTCGGCGTGGTTCGGATGCACCGTGCGGATCTGCTCCAGCGTCCACAGCGCGTGGTCGGGCTGCTGCAGCGCGACGAACGCCTCGGCCATCCACAGGTGCGTCGCCAAATCCCACGGGTTCCGCAGGAAGACGCGCTCGGCCAGCAGCAGCGCTCGCACGTAATGCCCGCGCAGCAGAGCCGTCCGCAGCTTCATCTTCGTCGGGAGAGCGCGAAGGGCGGCGAAGGATTGACCCTTCAAGTTGTTCTGGTAGCGCGCCTTCTGCGCCTGCCGCAGCGACTGGCGGTAGATCGGGTTGATCGGGTCGATCTCGCAGCACGTCAGCAGCAGCTGCAAGCCGTACTCGTGGTTCGCGGTCTTCAGCACCTGGTTGGCGCGGTCGAACTGCGCGGTGGCGGCGCGGCGCTGGTCCGGCGTCAACGGCTGCAGATGGCGAGGGTCACGGACGGACATGCCATTTTCCTTCGGAGAGCGGAGGGCAGGCGGTTTTCGCCATCTTCTAGCGTAACAAGGCGACGGACCACGTCAAGCATCGTTCGCCGTATTCCTCCCGCGCGGGGCGGCCATACAATGACGGCGGCAGACGTTTCCATTTTATCATCCGAAGGTGCATGCCATTCATGAATTCTGAACGCCGCATCCCCGTGACCGTCCTCACCGGCTTCCTCGGCGCCGGCAAGACCACCCTCCTCAACCACATCCTCACCGCCCAGCACGGCAAGCGCGTCGCCGTCATCGAGAACGAGTTCGGCGAGATCGGCATCGACCAGGACCTCGTCATCCGCGCCGAGGAGGAAATCTTCGAGATGAACAACGGCTGCGTCTGCTGCACCGTGCGCGGCGACCTCATCCGCATCCTCGGCAAGCTCCTCAAACGCCGCGACCCGTTCGACTTCATCCTCATCGAAACCACCGGCCTGGCCGACCCCGCCCCCGTCGCGCAGACCTTCTTCTCCGACGAGGAGCTGAAGGACCGCCTGCAGCTCGACGCCATCGTCACCGTCGTCGACGCCAAGCACGTCGCCATGCACCTGCACCTCGACGACAGCCCCGAAGCCAAGGAGCAGGTCGCCTTCGCCGACGTGATCCTGCTCAACAAGATGGACCTCGTCACCCCCGCCGAGGCCGACCAGCTCGAAGCCAGGCTGCGAGGCATCAACGCCGTCGCCGCCATCCACCGCTGCGCCAACTCGCAGATCGACATGGACAAGATCCTCGGCGTCGGCGGCTTCAACCTCAGCCGCGCCCTCGAGATCAACCCCGACTTCCTCGAATCCGACCACGCCCACGAGCACGACTCCGAAATCTTCTCCGTCGGCATCACCATCCCCGGCGACCTCGACGAGAAGAAGCTGAACGAATGGCTCGGCGAACTGCTCGCCACCGAGGGGCAGGACATCTTCCGCATGAAAGGCGTGCTGAGCGTGAAAGGCGACCCGCGCCGCTTCGTCTTCCAGGGGGTTCACATGCTGATGGACGGCCGCCCCGACCGTCCGTGGGGCAGGACGGAGGAGCGCGAGAACAAGCTGATCTTCATCGGCCGCAACCTAGACCGCGCCAAGCTCGAACAAGGATTCCGCACATGCCTCGCCTGAACCCGTTCGCCGGCAGCCGCGCCAAGCTCACGAAAGGCTGGGAGGCGCACATCGCCGACCATGTCGTGTCGCTGGCGTGGTCGGCGCCGCTCGGCGTGATCGCCGCCGCCGGCGCCGAGGGTCCGATCCATCTCCTCGACGCAGCAACCGGCAAGACGCGCCATGTCCTGCCGGGCCACGGCTTCGGCACGTCGATGGTCGGCTGGTCGCACGACGGCCTGCATCTGGCGTCCGCCGGACAGGACGGCAAAGCCCACCTCTGGGATGCAGTAACAGGGCGCTGCCGCGCCGAGATGCCCGGCGGAGCGGCGTGGGTCGAGAAGCTCGCGTGGTGCCGGCAGTCGCCGCTGCTCGCCACGGCTGCGGGCAAGAAGCTGAAGCTGTGGAGCGCCGACGGCCAGCTGCTGCGCGAATACGCCGACCAGCCCAGCACCATCGCCGACATTCAATGGTCGCCGAAGGAGCCGATCCTGGCGTCCGTGTGCTACGGCGCGATGAGCTGGTGGAGTCCCGACCAGAGCGAGACGATTCGCCTGTTCCCGTGGAAGGGATCGATGCTCGTCGTCGCGTGGAGTCCCGACCTCAAGCACATCGCCACCGGCGCCCAGGACGCGAGCGTCCATTTCTGGATCCTCGAAAGCGGCGAAGACCGCGAGATGTCCGGCTACCCGATGAAGGTCCGCGAGATCGCCTGGGACGCGACCGGGCGATATCTGGCGACCGGCGGGGGCAACATCCCCTGCGTCTGGGACTTCAGCGGCAAAGGCCCCGTCGGCAGCCGTCCCATCCAGCTCGAAGCCCACACCGGCAATCTGAACGCGCTCGCCTTCCAGCACCAGGGCACCTACCTCGCGTCCGGCGGCGAGGACGGTTTGTTGGTTCTCTGGAACCCCAGCCGCCAGCAAAGCGCCCTGTCGATCGCGAAGTTGAACGCGCCGGTGACGCAGCTCGCCTGGTCCGCCGACGACACGCACCTCGCCCTCGGGGGCGCCGACGGTCTCGTCGCGATGTACGCGACGAAGTAGCGATTTGTAACGGAACGCTACTGAGCCCGAAGCGCGAGCGAGGAACAACGCGCGACGGCGAAAAATGACGGCGAGGCGACTCGCGCAGCGAGAGACTCGCGAGCACTTCTTCAACCGGCGGCTCTCGCTGCGCGAGTCGCCGTTCCTCGCTTCGCGCTTCGGGCTCAGGGATGCGTCGCGGCTCGCGACCGGCGGCTCTCGCGGCGCGAGTCGCCGGGCCATTCCTTGCATCGTCGCGCGGGGCGGCCTCGCTCGCGCTTCGGGCTCAGGGCTAAAAAGCCGCAACGCGCCGCCGCACAACCGCGCCGACCGGCAGAGTCTCGCCAGTCCGCCGAATGCGCGGGAGACGCACGATCCGCGCGTCGGGTGCGCGTGCAACTCCGCAGCCTGCACGTCCCAGTTTCGCCGCGTGGTTCGGTGCAGGGGGCTGCGCACGCTGCCGAAGGATTAAGGGAGACACGCCGGGCCGACGGGGCGGTTGATTTCGGGCCGGCCTCATCCTTGCATCCTTGACGCACCACTCGCAAGCATCGTTCCCCTGGGGGCCGTAGCCATCATGATTCTGCGCCGCTGCTTGTTTCTCGCCCTGGGGCTTTCGCCGTTCCTCGCCGACACGCCGGCGACCAGCCGGTCCCAGGAGCCGGCCCTCCGGCCCACCCTCATCACCAACACCAGCCGCGCCAAGGACGCCGATCCCTTGACGCGGAGCGGCGCGCGCCGCACCGCCGTCGTTGGCGCCATCGAGCGCGTCAAGAACGCCGTCGTCAACATCCACAGCGAACGCAACGTCGCCTACCCCAGCAGCGACCTCAGCCCGCTCCCCCCCACCCAGAACCGCGTCAACGGCATGGGGACTGGCATCATCATCGATCCGCGCGGCTACATCGTCACCAACCAGCACGTCGTCGACGACGTCAGCTCCCTTCGCATCCGCCTCGCCGATGGCACCACCCAGAACGCCGTCGTCGTCGCCCGCAACCCGGAGATGGACCTGGCCATCCTCAAGATCGACCCGGTCCAGCCGCTCCAGACCATCCCCATCGGCACCTCCGCCGACCTCATGGTCGGCGAAACCGTCATCGCCCTCGGCAACGCCTACGGCTACGAGCACACCGCCAGCGTCGGCATCGTCAGCGCCCTCAAGCGCGACGTCAGTCTCAACAAGGACATGTCGTACAAGTCCCTGATCCAGACCGACGCCAGCATCAACCCAGGCAACTCCGGCGGGCCGCTCATCAACGTCCACGGCGAACTCATCGGCGTCAACGTCGCCATCCGCGCCGGGGCGCAGGGCATCGGCTTCGCCATCCCGGTCGACCAGATGGTGAAGTCGGTGTCGGAGATGCTGAAGGTGCGCCGCCGGGTCCACACGTTCGACGGGCTGACCTGCCGCGACATCGTCGAGACCGCCAACGAAGGCTTCATCCGCCGGGTGGTGGTCGACCGCGTCGAGCCGGGCAGCCCCGCCGAGACCGCTGGCCTGCGCGTCGGCGACGACCTGGTTCAACTGGGCGAGATGAAGGTCGTCACCGGCATCGACATCGAACGCTGCTTCCTCGACCGCAAGAGCGGCGACATGATCCCGGTCATCGTCCGCCGCAAGGACGAGGAGAAGAAGATCGAACTGTCGCTGGGTGGTGCCGACCGCACGCCGCGCCCGAGCCAGGTCGCCGACGTGGTTTGGCAGAAGCTCGGGGTGCAGCTCGCCTCGGTCCCCGCCGACTCGGTGACGCGCATCAACGGGCAGCTCCACGGCGGACTTGAGGTGACGAACATCAACGCCAACAGCGCCGCCGCCCGTGCCGGCATCCGCAAGGGAGACATCCTGGTCGGCCTGCACCAGTGGGAAACGGTCAGCCTGGACAACATCACGTACGTGCTGAACCACCCCGACCTGGCGACGTTCAACCCGATGTCGTTCTTCATCG
>JAYSSW010000996.1:0-2793 GCA_043720335.1 Planctomycetia bacterium | reverse complement strand
CGCGCGACGGTGCGGGCCAGGGGAACGGCGACTCGCGCAGCGAGAGCCGCGAGTCGTGGCGCGACTCGCTGCGCATCGTCGAACGGGAGACGCTTCGCTTGCGGCCGTCGCGCGGGTCGGCCTCGCTCGCGCTTCGGGCTCAGACGGCTGGCGACTCGCGCTGCGTCGTGCCACGGGGGTTCCTTCCCGTGGTCCCGCCGCCCCGCGGCGTTCAAGGTTCGCTTGGCGCTTCGGGCTTGAGTCGCCGGCGCCGGGCCAGCAGCAGCAGCGACGCCGTCAGCAGCGCCGCGCAGGCCGTGCCCGTCGCAACGATGCGCCACGGCTTGCGGAGCGGGAAGTCCCAGAGTTGCAGCGTGCTGTCAGGCCCATGGGAGACGAGCGTGGCGCCGTCGGGCGAGAACCAGGCTGGCCCCGCGTCGTTCATCTTCGCGACCGTGTTGCGGCTGGCCGTGTCGAAGACGTGGAGAACGTGGACATCGTCGTGCCGGGCCTGCATCTTGAAGACTCGCAGGATCTGAGCGCTGATCCGCTGCCAGCTGGTTTCGATCTGCTCGACGCGAGCGGCGAGCCTGCCATCGGCGGACAAGTGGAGGTCGTGCGATTTCCACTTGTCCGCGAAGTTCCAACGGCCCGTGTCGCGATGGTACAGGAGGCATTGGACGGGCGGCGTGGGCATGCCGGGCGTGTCGTCCTGCCGGACTTCGACGACCACGCACGAACGCCCGTCGTCGGAACTCATGCCTCGGCTGGTGAGCATGAAGTTGATTTTCTTGCTGAACTGGTTAAGTGCTGGCAGCGACGAAATGTGTTTGAGATTACTGCGGCGGTGGAAGTGGAAGCCGTCGGCGCTGCAGCGCACGACGTACTGGTCGCGGTCGAAGTCGTGGGAGACGATGCGCGACTTGTCGTCGACGGGCAGTTCGGCGACGATCTCGCTGGTGGCCGCGTCGCGCAGCCTTACCGGGTCGCGCTCGAAAAGCAGCAGCCTGCCGCCGACGCCCACGACGATCTCGCGCTCCAGGTCGGGGATGGTGGCGTCGGCGGTCTTCTCGCCCGTCGCCAGGCTGCGCACGCGCGTGCGGCCGTCCTTCATGCGGCATGCGATGCGGTCCTCGTCGCGGTTGGTGTTGATGTCGTGGAAATCGCTGCGCTTCTCGTCCATCAGCGTCGAGACATGCGCTCCGGTCGCCGTGTCGTAAAGTTCGACGGAGACCGACTCGACCTTGCCTTTGCCGTACTCGACGAAGTACGCCGCGAAGCGGCTGCCGTCCTTCGAGAACAGGACAGTCTCGCAAATCCGCCTGCGCGGGTCCATGCGAAGCGTCTCGGCGCGAGGCCGGTGCAGCGGGGCGAGCCACAGCGCCGCGAACGTGGCCGCGCCGACGAACCATGTTGCTGCGTACAAATGGCGCACGCCGAGCGCGAGCAGGGCGCCGCCGAGTCTGCGAAGGCCGAGCATGGCGAAACTCCGGGAGAGTCGTGGGAGGCGCGCGGAAGTTTAGCCGCGACGCGCAGCGGAGCGCGGGCCCCGCGCGACGGTTGCAATGCACGGCATCGCGTGGCGACCGGTTGCCATGCGAGGACACCACCCTGTCGCTGCGTGGCGCCCGCGCTCCGCTGCGCGTCGCGGCTAAACTTGTTCGTTGCGTGCAGGATTCCATTTGGAGGAATCGAGGGATCATGCCTAGAATCCACACGTCCCGCTCATCCTCGCCTTGTGATACGGAGTGCCCCATGCGTGTCGTTGTCGCCGTGTTCGCGCTGCTGGTGTGCCTGTCGCCGCTCTCGGCCCAGGACAAGAAGCCCGCCGACGAGAAGGGGACGGTGAAGTTCGCGCCGGTCGGCGAGCAGAAGGACGTGCCGAAGCAGTATCGGCTCGACGCGCACGAGTTCCCGTTCGACCTGAAGTGGAAGCGGTCGCTGGAGGTGGCGGGGGTCGACATCTTCGAGCTGACGTTCCCGTCGCCAGTGAAGACGGAGCACGTCGAGAACAACACGGTGTGGGCCGAGTACTACCGCCCGCGCAAGCCGGGGCCGCACCCGGGGGTGATCGTGCTCGACATCACGGGAGGCAACCAGCAGCTGTCGCGGATGATCGCCACGCACTTCGCGCAGAGCGGCGTCGCCGGGCTGTTCGTGCAGATGGCGTACTACGGCCCGCGCCGCCCCGCCAACAGCAAGCTGCGGCTCATGTCGTACGACATCGAGCAAACGATCAAAGGCGTCGAACAGACGGTGCTGGACCTGCGCCGCGCGACCGCGTGGATGGAGTCGAGGCCGGAGCTGGACGCGAAACGGCTGGGGATCATGGGAACCAGTTTGGGGAGCTTCATGGCGGCGCTGACCGCCGAGATGGAGCCGAAGCTGGGCCGGGTCGGCGTGCTGCTCGGCGGCGGCGGGTTCGTCGACGCCTACTGGGAGCATCCGCAGGTCAGGCCGTACCGCCAGGTCTACGAGACGGTCGGCGGCACCAAGCAGAGCATCAAGGACGTGATCGCCCCGATCGACCCGATCACCGCCGCCGGCAACCTGAAGAACCGCCGCGTCCTCATCATCGCGGCGAAGAACGACGAGATCGTCCCCCCCGCGATGGCCGAGAACCTGTGGAAAGCGACCGGCGAGCAGCGCATCATCTGGCTCAACGCCGGCCACTACAGCGCGGCCGTGTTCCTCATCCCCGGCCTGAAGTCGGTCTCCGACCACTTCCTCGCGGAGTGAGCCGGCTCGCTGTTTGAAGCCGTTTCAAAATCCCAAGCGACGAAATCCACTGGCAACGGCGAGCGGCGCGGCGTA
>JAYSSW010000995.1:0-2793 GCA_043720335.1 Planctomycetia bacterium | reverse complement strand
TGCCCCAACGGGGCTGCATCGTCCCGCTCGACACCTTTGATGCAACGCCGTTGGCGTAAAAATCGTTGGGTGCCGTCCGTGTCCCCAGGGTGCGCTTCGCGACCCTGGGCTTTGTGATGCAGCACCGTTGGTGCAAAAGCCGGATCATTTGCGCCGTGCCGTGCGTGCTTAAGAACGTAAGATCGTGGTCGTTCCGCCCGAGGAGATCGAACTGCACGAGGAGGCGGGCAACGGGCCGCTCCCCTTCCCGCTGCCCTGATCCGGTTGGAATTCGCGGAACCGGTCGTCCTTGGTCGGGTTGAACCTGGGGTGTACTTCACGCTGCTCGGAGACGTTCCCATGCGCTGGGCCTTGACCGCTGGTTTCGTGTGCTGCGTGCTGCTCGCCGCTTCGGACGCCGTCCCGCAGGAGCCTCGCGCCAGCAAAGAGGCGCTGCAGGCGTTCAACGACCTCATCGGCAAATGGAACGGGATCGGCAACCCCGTCGGCACCCTCGAACAGAAGCAGAAGGGCTTCTGGACCGAGTCGATCTCCTTCGGCTGGCAGTTCAAGGACAAGGACGCCTGGCTCGTCCTCGACTTCAACAAGAGCAAGCACTTCACCTCCGGCGAGCTGCGCTGGATCCCCGACAAGAAGGAGTACGCCCTCAAGGTGAAGACCGTCGCCAAGGAGACGCAGGTCTTCCAGGGGCCGCTCGACAAGAAGAATTTGACGTTGGAGCGCGAAGCCGACGGCGAGACGCAGCGGCTCGTCTTCACGCTGCTGCACGACCACCGCTTCCTCTACCGCTACGAGGTCCGCCCGGAGGGCAAGGGCCTGTTCAGCAAGAAGTGGAGCGTCGGCGCCAACCGCGACGGCGTCGCCTTCGCGTCCGGCGACGGCAGGCCGGAGTGCGTCGTCAGCGGCGGCGCCGGCGCCACCGCCGTCTCGTACCTGGGCCGCACCTACTACGTCTGCTGCAGCGGCTGCCGCGACGAGTTCCAGCAGTCGCCCAAAAAGTACGTCGACGAGTACGAAGCGAAGAAGGCGAAGAAGAAGTAGCGTCAGCCCGCCGCCACGAATCGCAGGCGCTGGACGTGCGTCTTCTTCCACACGAACGCCAGTAGTTCGACAAGATCTTCCGCCGTCGCGTCCGGCTTCGCCAACGTCAGCGTGCCGGCTCCCATAATCGCGTGCAGTTTCCCGGCGGCGACGCACTCGTCGCGCAATGCCTCCATCGTGGCGGCGCGAACGATGCTGTTGTCGTCAAGCGCCGCGGCGCTGTCGAGCGTCAGGTTCAGGTGCTGCGCGCGGCTCGCTTGGGCCAAGCTGTCGCTCAGCGTCTGCACAATCTGCTTGGCGAAGTTCAGCGACAGCGGGCTTCCGGCGGGTCGCTGTCCCGTGACGGCTTGCACGACTTCGTCCAAGCCGAGCGGCACTACGACGACGTTCACGCGGTCGAGCAGGAATTGCCGTGTCAGCAGCGAGTCTTCGCTGTGCTGGCGCAGGTAGCGGCGTTTCTGCGCGCCGGCGCTGGCGGCCATCCGCGCCAGCGTCGGCAGCTTTTCGAGGAAGCGGTCCGCCTGGCTCGCGATGCCGTCCATGCGCAGGAACGTCGGCAGCCGCAGCCCGACTTCGAGCATGACGCCAGGATGCTGCCGATCAACTCCCTCGCCCAGCGACACGGTGTCCTTGCTGCGGTCGAAGACGAAAGTGATTGAGCCAATCTGGGCAGTCGAGTCGATGACACGACAAACGGAATCGCGCTGAAACTCGTTGATGAAATCGTCGTTGTGAAGGTGCCAAGCAATACGAATCGTCGAGTCTTTAGTAGAAGCATGGATGTCGTCCATGATCCCCAAACTTCTGAACGCGAAATCATGCTTCAAAGACGCTGGTTCCTCAAACAAGGGACCAAAGGCTTTTGAAACAGCCCACGCAGGCGGCTGCGAGACGTTCAGGTTGACAATCAAGTCTCGATCCATCGTTTGGGAGACCACGTTGAGCGTGCTCGTCCACACATGATCACGAAGGTCGTCTTGAACGAATCGGATCCATTCAGGGCTGTCAAACACCAATCTGCTGCGGGTGAATTCGCTCCAGGTTTTCAAGCGCACTGCGAATCCATGCGGGTAATCGAACAACGAGCCAAGATCAACCACTGCGCTCACGATCGACGCGGGTGCCGACTGGTCGCCAAGGTGCAGCAGGCCTTCGTCCTGGGCGGCGAGCAGGTCGCGCGAAAAGATGGCGCGCTGTCCCTGCTCGGACAGCCAGCGCTGCACGGCGGCTTGCGACGCTTCGCGTGTCGCGTGCAGGAAGGGGTTCTCGACGGCGGCGGGCTTCGGGGCCAGCCTGCGCTCGCGGCGCTGCGTGTAGGCCTGGGCGAGTTCCTTCTGGCCCAGCTCGCGCAGCACCTTCGCGACGGTGTCGGCCACCTGCTTCGTTGTCGGCGTCCGGCCCTCGAACTCCAGCGCCAGGAAGTGGCACGCCGCGTCGGTCAGTTCGCGCGCCAGGAACGCGTTCGACCGCCCCAACGACTCGCTGGCGGCGAACAGCGACTGGCTGATCCGGTCGAGGTCGAACGGGGCCTTCTCCCCGCGCGACGTCACGATCCATTCGGGGAGCGGGATGCTGTCCGGCACGGCGGGTCCGTCCTTTCCGCGAGGGGGATTTCCTTCCGTTCTCGCCACGCGGGCATGGCGGATGGCGGCAGCGCGTGACGACTTGGACGGTCGGGAATGAGGCTTCCCAATGGCTGACCACACGAACCCGGAGCGCAAGCGATGGGATACCTTGATGACACGCGGAATG
>JAYSSW010000994.1:0-5898 GCA_043720335.1 Planctomycetia bacterium | reverse complement strand
GCGCTTCGCTCCACCCGTGGCTACACTCCGCTGCCCCACCGGGGCAGAAGGCCACGTTGTTGCAATTGGGTTTCATGCCTGACCGCATGAGAGGCAATGACGAAGGCCGAGGCTCGCTCACGACGCGGCTTCGAGATGCGCGCCGGTGTGGCCGTTGCGCTCGTGCTTGCCGTTGCCGTTGCCGTTGAGGGGCAGCACGGCGGGGGCTTCGATGGCTACGGGAAGGCTGAGGACGAAGCGCGTCAAGCCGCGCTGCGAGCCGTCGAAGCGCACGTCGCCGCCGTGCTGGCGGGCGAGGCGCCAAGCGGTCGGCAGGCCGAGGCCGCGGCCCCGCCCGGCGTTGCGGCCGGAGTAGAACGGGTCGAACAGGTGCTCGTGCATCGCGGGGGTCGGGCCGGCGCCGTTGTCCTCGATGACTAGGTCGATCAGCCCCTTCGCGCTGCCCTCGACACGCACCCCCGCCCAGCCTTGCGGCGGGGCGGCTTCGATCGCGTTGCGCAGCAGCCCGGTCAACGCGTGCTTCACCTGCGTCGGGTCGCCCAGCACCGACCAGTCGGCCGGCACGTCGGCGTCGACCAGCGACACCTGGCGCGACTCGGCCAAATCCTTCAGCGCGGCGTTCACGTCGCGGATCAGCCGGCCGACCGGCACCGCCTGCACCTTCGGCGCGGCGGGGCGGGCGAACTGCATCAGGTCGGTGAGGATCGAATGGACCCGGTGCGTCTGCCCGACGATCTTGTGCAGCGACGGCGTGACCTTCTCGCGCAGCGCGCTGAGGAACTCGGCCACGTCCTCGATCTCGGCGGCGGGGCCGTCGAACAGCTCGAACTGCTTCAGGATGTACTGCGCCTGCCCGGAGATGACGGCGAGCGGGTTGTTGATCTCGTGGCCGGCGCCGGCGGCGAACTCGGCGAGCGATTCGAGCTTCATCGCGTGCAGCCGCTGCTTCTCCTCGACGCACTGGCGAGCCAGCGCTTCCTGCAAGCGGTCGAGGTCCTGCTGCAATCCTTCGATGATCGCCGCCTGCCTGCCTCGGCGATTCTCCAGCGCGAGATGCAGCAGTTCGACGAGCAACGGCTGTTTGGCCGGCGCTTCCCAGATCGCATCGGGCAGCGGCGTCGCCAGCACGTCTTGCAGCAATTTGTCGGCGTCGTCGGCGGACAGGTCGAAGCTGCGCAGCAGTTCGGGCAGGCTGGCGCCAACCGGAAGCCCAAGGTCGAGATCGTGCGGCTTGCAGAGCAGCACGGCCAACTGCGCGATTCGGAAGAGACGCGGGTCGGCGCCAAGGCGCTCGGCGATGCCGACATGCAGGCCGAGGTGGCCGGTGATCGTGGTCAGCCACGCGGGCAGCCGCCACATGCGGCTGAGGCGGCGGGCGATGGCGGTGTGGTCGAGGCCCCAGGCGGCCTGCTGCCAATCGCTCGAATCATTGCTGGATCGCAGCGTTTCAAGATCGGCGGCGATGCGCGAGGGATCATGGGCGGCGATGGCGAGCCAGCCGAGCGGGGCGAGCATGCCTGCGGTCCAGGCGGCGTCGGGGTCGCAGCAGCCGACCTTCGTCGCGAGGGCGGCGGCGACCTGGGCCTGGCGGACGCAGACGCGGTGGACGTGATCGCCCCCCGCTTCGCGCCAGTCGGCGAAGCAGGGTGCGGCGGACTTCAGGTGGACGCAGGCGGATTCGAGGAGAACGGCGTCATCGACGGAGCGGACGGAAACGGACGCGGGGCCGAGCAGGCGTGCAGCGAGAAGGACCAGAGCCGGGTCGTTGCGGACCGCGGACCAGGCGATGTCGAGACGCGACCGCGCCAGCGCCGTCAGGGAGGCGACGCATGGCGACAGCCAGGGCAGATCCATGACTGTTTCGCCCAGCGCTTTCATGGGACATCCAGTGTCGTAAGCGTGGAGCATGGCAAAATCCGGGAGCCGGCCCCGTTCCTTGGAACCGGCTCGCGGATCGTGTTATCGTAGCCGGTTGATGCTAGGCGGTGGTCGCGTCGAGCGTTTCGATTTCCATCAGGTGGCACATGCGGTCGATCAGGTGCTCCATCTCGAACGGCTTGTGCATGAAGTCGTCGGCGCCGGCGAGCTTCAGGTCCTGGATCTTGTCGTCCTCGATCATGCCGCTGATGCAGAGGATGCGGACCTCTTCCAGCGTGTTGTCGGAGCGGACGCGGGAGCAGACTTCCTTGCCGTTGATGTCCGGCAGCATCACGTCCAGGACGATGATGTCGGGGCGGTACTCCTTGACCAGCATGCCGGCGTCGAAGCCGGTGTTGGCGACGCGGACCTCGAAGCGGCCGTCGTCCTGGAGGAACTTGGTCATGATCTCGACCAGGTCGAGGTCGTCGTCGACGACGAGAACCTTGCGCTTGCCGCTCTCCAAGGCGTCCGTGGGGATGCCGTTGTCCTTCATGAACTTGTAGAGCATGTCGCGGGGGATGCGTCGGAAGCGGGAGCCGGGGACGCGGAATCCCTTGAGCTGTCCGTTGTCGAAGCAACGAATGATGGTTTGCTGGCTGACCTTGCAGATCTTGGCGGCTTCGCCGGTCGTGAAAACAGTCTTCATGGGTACGTCCACCCCTGCTGGCGCGTCGCCAGCCTTTGTTGTGGTCCGTAGGTCCTCTTTTCCTCGAAAAGGATACGGACCGAGATCATCCTTGACATTCGCCTCAGTTGTCCCGGTGCAGGCCGCAACACACCTCGCCAAAGATGCCGAATCGCCCCTTGCGTTCAAGAACCGCTATCCGGGGCAATCGACATGGTTGGCAGGGTCTGCCTGGCTTGCCGATGGTGTGGATTATAACCACCTTGCGAATCGTGTCAATGCGACTCCACGCGGGGCTGATTCCGTAACTCCATCACTGTCAACAGGTTGCAAATTGCACGATAAAAACCAGTCTCGAATCGTGAAAACTTGACCCGTCGAAGGCAATTGCCCAAACGACGATGCCCTTGCCAACTCCGCATTTCAAGGAACTCGCCCAGCTTGCTCTTCTTATCGGAATGCAGCTGCACTGGATTGAACGAATCTTTGCGAGTTGCACAAAATGAGGAAGCTGAACAGGTTGCAGGGGCCAGGAAAAAGTTTCGCCACGCTGCGTGATGCCCCAGGAGTTGCCATGCCAGTGCGTCGTGGAGGTGCGCGCAATCCGAGCCAGAGCGCAGTGCGAAGGAGTATCTCCTTCACGCGGCGCTCTGGCTCGCAAAAACCATCGAGCGACGGCGACGTGGGAGGCGGTCAAGCCTTCACTGCGGCCGCGTCGAGGACGGCGCGGATGATCTTGTCGTAGCCGGTGCAGCGGCACAGGTTGCCCGCCAACCAATGACGAGCCTCGCCTTCGGTCGGGTTGGGGTTGTGGTCGAGCAGCGCTTTCGACGCGACAAGGAAGCCCGGCGTGCAGATGCCGCACTGCAAGGCCGCCCCTTCGAGGAAGCACTGCTGCAGCGGGTGCAGCGCCTGCGGGGTCGCCAGTCCTTCGACGGTGGTGATGGCGGCGCCCTCGACTTCGGGGGCCATCACGATGCACGAGTTGACGAGCCGGCCGTCGAGCAGGACGTTGCAGGCGCCGCAGTTGCCGTTGTTGCAGCCCTCCTTGGCGCCGGTCAGCTTCAGCTCGTCGCGCAGCACTTCGAGCAGGCTCTGGCGCGCTTCGGCGAGGAACTCGGCGTCCTTGCCGTTGATCTTGCAGGAGATGTGGAGTTTCTTGGTCACGGGTTTCTCTCGTTTGGAGATTCGCGTTGCTGGGAAAGAGCAACGCACGCTTGCACCCCACTAACCCTGAGCGCAAGCGAGGGGATCGCTTGAAGTCTCGCGGAATGAATGTTTCCGCCAACCGGGTTCGCTGTGATCCCCTCGCTTGCGCTCAGGGTTAGTTGAGTCTGAACCATCATCCGCAGGCGGCTATTTCGATTTGGCCTCAAGCTCCTTGAACTCACGGATCCAGAGGTTGCGGAAACGCACCGGGTCGCTGTGGTACATCAGCACGATCGGCAGCTTGTCGGCGTGCTTCTCGTACGCCGGAGCGCGGTCGAAGAAGGTGCTGCCCTTCAACTCGGTGTGGTTCTGCACGAGGACGCCGTTGTGCAGGATGGTGGCGTAGGCGGGCTTGGCGAGCTTGCCGTCCTCGGTGAAGCGCGGGGCGGTGAAGATGATGTCGTAGCTCTGCCATTCGCCGGGCTTGCGCGAGGCGTTGACCATCGGCGGGCGGAGGTTGTAGACGGAGCCGGCCTGGCCTTCGGGGTAGGTCTTGTTGTCGTAGGAGTCGAGGACCTGCATCTCGTAGCGGCCTCCCATCAGGCCGATGCCGTTGTTGCCTCGTCCCTGGCCGGTCCCCTTGGCGGGCTTCGGCGAGGCGAACTCGACGTGCAACTGGCAGTCGCCGAAACCCTGCTTGGTCTCGATCACGCCCTTGACGGTGAAGCCGCCGTCGGCGTCGACCTCCCATTTGCCGGCGCCCTTCCAGGCGTCGAAGTTCTTGCCGTCGAACAGCACGACGGCGTCGGACGGGGCGGCGTGGTTCTCGCCCGGCGTCACGACCGCAGGCTCAGGCCAAACCAGCCCGCTCAGGTAGCGCTGCCCCGACCACGCTTCAAACGCCCCGGCGCCGACCAGCAGCGCCAGCGCGACCGCGACCCCCGACTTCATGCTTCGACGCGACATGGCCGCCCCCTTTGATCGTGATGCTTGCAACGAATGGAATTCTTAAGGAGCCACGACTGGCAAGGAGTGGCTGGGCGTTTGCAGCGATATTGATTCTGGACGTTGGTTACTGGTCAGCCACTCCTTACCAGTCGTGGCTCTTGAAATCGCAATCAACCGCGTGCCCGTTGGATCGCGGTCTGCAGGGCACGCTTGACCAGCACGCCGACCAGGTGCGTGCGGTACTCGGCGTCGCCACGCATGTCGCTGATCGGCTTCGCCACGGCTTGCGCGGCGACGGCGGCCTTCTCCAGATGCTGTTCCGTGAGCGTTCCGTCCACCAGCGCCGCGGCGGCCCCGGCGACCAGCAGCGGCGTCGGCGCCACCGCCCCCAGCGACACCCGCGCCGACACGCAGCGCGTCTTGCTCTCGTCGAGCTGCACCGACACGCCGGCGCCGACCACCGCGATGTCCATCTCGTTGCGCGGGATGAAACGCAGGTACGACGCCCCGGCGTTCGGCTTCGGCGCCGGGAAGCGCAGCCGCACCAGCATCTCGCCGCGCTGCAGCACGTTGCGGCCCGGCGCGGTGCAGAACTGCTCGACCGGCACGCTGCGGCTGCCCGCCGGGCCGACGATATCGCACGTCCCTTCCAGCGCAATCAGCACCGGGACCGCGTCGGCCGCCGGCGACGAGTTGCACAGGTTGCCCCCCAGGCTGGCCCGGCTCTGGATCTGTATCCCGCCGATCAGCGACACCGCGTCGATCAGCCCCGGGTACGCCTTCGCGATGGCGGCGTGCTCGTAGATCCGGCAGCACGGCACCGCCGCCCCGACCACCAGCCCCTTGGCCGGGTCGAACGACAGCTCCATCACTTCCGGCACGTGCTTGATGTCGACCATCACGTCCAGGTCGCGGCGATGCTCGCGCACCTGCACGATCAGGTCGGTCCCGCCCGCGAGAACGCGCGCCTTGTCGCCGCGCTCGTTGAGGATCGCCACCGCTTCGGCGAGGGTCTTCGGCGCGGCGTAGTCGATGTCTTTCATGCGTGTCAGCGCCCTTCAATGGGTCGGCGGGGAGAGTAGGAGCATCGAAAGCCCAGGGACAGCCGTCCCTGGGTATGCCATACCCGGGGACGGCTGTCCCTGGGCTTTCATCAATTCTTTTTCTTCCGGCGTGGGTCAACTCACGCTCGTTCAATCGCGCAGCTTGAAGCTGACGTACTTCGTCTCCAGGTACGCCTCCAGCCCCTCGTGGCC
>JAYSSW010000993.1:0-2795 GCA_043720335.1 Planctomycetia bacterium | reverse complement strand
CGCCGCTCGCCTTCGGTCGCAGCGAATTGCTTCCGTCACACGAGGCTTTGAAACCGCTTTTTGGCTCTCCCCGCTTCTCTCATCGCCCGCTCATCGTTCCTTCAGGTTGGCTTCCGCTTGGCGCGATAAGATGCCAGGGCACCTCTGCACTTCACCCTTCCCATTCTTTTCTCGGAGGAAGATGATGGACCTGACCCACCTGCTCACCCGGCGGCAGATCATCCTCGGCGGCGCCCTCGGCGCGGCGGCCTGGCTCGTCCCCGGCGCCTACGCTCAGGAGCTCACGCGCACCCCCGGCATGACCGAAGGCCCCTTCTATCCCGACCGTCTCCCCCTCGACACCGACAACGACCTTATCATCGTCGGCAACTCGACCACCCCCGCCGCCGGCGAGATCACCAACCTCACCGGCCGCGTCCTCACCCCGAACGGGTCGGGCCTCAACAACCTCACCGTCGAGATCTGGCAGGTCGACGCCAACGGCGTCTACCTGCACTCCGGCTCGGACAACGGCCGCAACCGCGACCGCAACTTCCAGGGCTACGGCCGCTTCACCACCAACCAGCGTGGCGAGTACCGCTTCCGCACCGTCAAGCCGGTCCCGTACCCCGGCCGCACGCCACACATCCACGTGAAGGTGAAGCGAGGCGACCGCACGTTGCTGGTGACGCAGCTCTTCATCGCCGGCCACGCCCAGAACGCCCGCGACGGCATCTTCCGCGGCGCCGGCGGCGTGCTGGAGCGCGAGCTTGTCGCGGTCGATTTCCGCCGCGTGGCGGACACGCGCGTGCCGGAGTACAACGCCAACTTCAACATCGTCCTCGGCGTCACGCCGGACGACCGGCCTGCGGACATGCGGTGATGGTGCCTCGCGCGATTGCCTACGAACCCGGAGCGCAAGCGATGGGATCGCAGCGAACCACGCAGGCGGAACCAACTCGTTCGTTCCGCGCGTGGTCGAGCGATCCCATCGCTTGCGCTCCGGGTTCGTGTGGTCTGGCAACCGCGCAAATGGCGCAGCGAGGCGGCACGCCCATGTCTCTCAAGTTCCATCCATGATCGCCGCCCGCACCTGGGCGAGCAGCCCCGGCGACACGTCGGCGGGGCCATCGGCGATGACCGCCATCAACGCCTCGTCGAAAGGGCGATCCTCGGCGAGCGACATGCCGGCGGCGGCGATGCAGACGGAGCGGTTCATGCCGCCGCTGCAACAGACCAGCGTCGGTATCGACGCCTTCAGCAGCGCCGCCAGCGTGTCGGCGGCGAGGCGCAGCAGCCACGCGGGATTGCCTCCGCCATCCGACAGCGGGAAGCGGCAGCGCACCAGCTCGCGCGGCAGCGCCACGAACGCCTCGTTGTCCGCCAGCTCGACGACCGCTTCGACGCCCAGCGTCAGCAGGGGCCGAGGATCGCGCAGGTCGCCGGCATTGCCGATCCAGAGCGGGCGTCCGTGGACTTGGCGCATCGTGTCACCTTGTCTTATCCTTCGCGCAGCGAGAAATGAGGCGACGCCTCGACGTGTGGCACGATTCCATCGCGCCTGAAGCGCCAGGGCGCGCGAGGCATCAATCCTTCATTCACGCTTGGGGGGCCAATCTATTCCAGCACACGCCGGCGCCGCTGTCAATCAACGCTCGTGCGCGTTGGAGATGACAGGGCGGGGGATTTGTTTATAATGCTGGCATCCGCCCCGAATCGACCGCGTCCGTTGGGAGAGCGCTCTTGGTCCAGTATCGCCGCTTTCGCAACACCGATCCGCCACGCCTGCTGTCGGCCTGGAACGACATCTTCGTGCAGCGCGGGGCCGCGTCGCTGCCCGGCACCATCTACCTCGAGCACTTCGTCTACTCGAAGTCCAACTTCGACGCCGCCGGCCTGGTCGTCGCCCTTGACGGCGACGTCTGCGTCGGCTTCGCCCACGCCGGCATGGCGCTCAGCACGCCCGACAGCACCATCGGCGTGCTGTGCGCGCTCGGCGTCCGCCCCGCCTACCGCAAGCAGGGGATCGCCACCGAGCTGCTGCGCTTGTCGGAAGAACACCTGCGCAGCCGGGGCGCCGTGCAGCTTCTCGCCGGCGGCTGCTGGCCGGACAACCCCTTCTATCTCGGCCTGTACGGCGGCTGCGACTCGCCCGGCTTCCTCCGCAGCGACCATCTCGCCGAGGGCTTCCTGCTCAAGCGAGGCTACCAGATCCGCGAGCGCGTCCGCGTCATGCAGCGCGACCTCGCCGTGCCGCTCACCCTCTTCGACCCGCGCTTCGCCGCCCTGCGCAGCCAGCACGACCTGCACTACGGCTCGCCCAAGACGCTGCTCGGCTGGTGGCAGGAATGCACCTTCGGCACCCTCGACCCGCTGCAGTACGTCCTCGTCGACAAGCAGACCGGCGACTGGGCCGCCCGCGCCCTGCTCTGGGAGATGACGCCGTACCTGCACCGCTGGAAGAAGCACACGGTCGGCCTGTTCGACTTCGAGGTCAACCAGCCGCGCCGCCGCAAGGGGATCGGCAAGTACTTCCTGTCGTCGATCCTGCGCGAGATGCAGTCGAACGGCATCCAGCTGGCCGAGATGCAGGTCAAGGAGACCAACCAGACCGGCCACGACTTCCTGCGCCGCCTCGGCTTCTCCGCCGCCGACATCGGGCACGTCTACCTGAAGACGTAGCGCTCCGTCGCCGAGGATGGCGATTTCTGCCCCGGCGGGGCAGCGGAGTGTAGCCACGGGTGGAGCGCAGCGCAACCCGTGGAAAGCGATGCGAGGTTTGTTTCGCCCCGGCAGGGGCGACGGAGACTCCGTCG
>JAYSSW010000992.1:0-5913 GCA_043720335.1 Planctomycetia bacterium | reverse complement strand
CAAATCGGCGAGAGTGGGTGTCCATACCCGAAGCAGAAAAAAAGGGAAGAGAGGTTTGATTAAAACGGCGCGTTGCGTGCATGCCGACACGGGGCCGGGCTCCCTGCCCAAACCGCCCCGCCTCAGCGGACGCCCTTCTTCTTCGTGGTCGTCTTCTTCTTCGCGTCCTCCGCCGCTTCCGCGAAGTCCGGGTCGTACAGGGCGGTCAGCTCCAGGTCGTCCATCTGGTCCTCCGAGAGCGACCGGTCGAGCGCTTCGCTGAGGGTCTGGCCGATGTGCATCTTGTAGACCGCCTTGCCGACCTGGAAGTAGACGTCGCGCTGCTCGATGCGCAGCACCTTCGCCTTGAACAGCTCGCGCTTGCCGTCCTCCTCCATGATGCGGAACGTGTCGTAGCCCGACGAGGCGATGTCGCGCAGCCTCATCTCCGACGTGCGGACGAGCTGGTTGCGCAGGAACGCCTCGTGCGAACCGGGACTGGTCGTCACCAGCCGCACGTAGCTCAGCACCGTGTAGTCCAGCGGGACCGGCGGCGGCGTGGAATCCTCTTTCTTCACTTTCGTCGTCTTCTTCGGCTCAGGCTCCGGGATGTACGGCACCATGCCGGTGAAGATGTTGAGGGCGGCGATGTCGCCGTAGTTGCGCTTCGACTCGTCGCGGTGCAGGACGTACTCGGGGAGCGGGCCTTTCTCGCCGAAGATCCACGGCAGCATGGCCAGCCCGACCGGGTTGCCGGTGCGGGCGGCGACGATGTCCAGCAGCAGCAGCTCGCGGTCGACGACCTTCGCCGCCGCGGCGGCGGCCGGGGTGCCCGCCGCCGGCTTGCTGACGATCATCGCCTCGACGACGAGGTTGATGCTCAGCTTCGGGTTGGGGTCCTTCGACGTGTTGTCGGCCCGCTCGACGGTCAGGTTCTTGACGCGGTGGACCAGCGGCGTGTTCTGCATCTCCTCCAGCGCCGCGACCAGGCTGGGCAGGGTGCCCTTGGCGCGGACCTGGAAGGCGAGCACCACGTGGTTCGCCTTCACCGTCTTGACGCCGCCGATCTGCTTCGCCTCGACGGGCGCCCCCTGCGGGCTTTGCAGGTCGTCGATGGTCAGCGAGTGCTCGCGCAGCACGCTCTGCAGGTAGCGGCTGAACTGCGAGATCGCCTTCTCGGTGCTCTGCGGCAGGCTGCGCTGCCTGGCTTTCTCCAGGATCAGCTTCCGCTCGTTGTTGAGCAGCTGCAGGTCGGCCTCGCTCTTCTCGACCTCCCCTTGCAGCGTCGCGATCCGCGCGTTGTGGCGCGTCAGCGGCACGTAGAACCACTGGTAGCCGACGAAGAAGGCGACGCCGACGCCCAGGATCGAAAGGAGGATGGTCAGCAAGGCGCGTTCACGGGGGTTCATCGCGGGGCTCCCTTCGATTCCTCGGTCTTCTCCGTCTTCTCCTTCATTTCTTCCTTCTCATCGCCCTCGACGACGGGAGGATCGTCCTCGACCACCGGGGGCGCCACCACGGCCGGCCTCTGCGGGCGGGCGGGGGGCGGGACCAGCTTGAGGGCGTACTGGTCGGCGGGCTGCTTGGCGATGTCGATGCGGACGTGGAACTCCTTGCCCTTGACGCGCTCGGCGACGGCGCGGACGTGCTTGTCGTGCCCCATCGCGTCGGTGAGCTGCCCGACGACGCTCGACTGCCCGTCGGGCATGACGCCGTTGAGGACGATGCGTCCGGCGTAGGGGTCCTTGGACCCCTTGCGTGCGGTGACGCTGGCCATCATCTGGTTGACGCGGAAGCCCTCGTGCTGGGGGAAGCGGGCCGACAGGTCGTAGATCTCGTTGAGCCAGGGGACGTTGGCGTTGTCCCATTCCTTGATGCCGTCGATGTCGGCGCGGTCCTGGGCGAAGTTCTTGAGGATCTGCTCGTTGTCCAGCTTCTGCCTGGCGAGCGAGTCGGCCTGGCGCTGCTTGTCGCCCAGGTAGCGGTTCATGCCGAACAGGCCGACGGCGGCGAGCACGGCGGCGGCGACGCCGTAGACCACGAGCTTGCGCTTGTCGGCGTTGACGGGCGCCTGCCCCTTCTTGGGGGCGACGAGGTTGACGGGCCACTTGCCGGTCTTCGCCCACAGGTCGAGCAGCCCCACCGGGCCGGCGAACCCGCCCGTCCGCGGCGCGTCGAGCGCCTTGGCGCTGTCCTTCTGGAGCGGGTCGAGCCAGTGCAGCGGCAGCCCGGCCACCTCGGCGAAGCGCTCGTCGAGCGACCCTGGCGCGCCGAACACGTAGAGCTGCTGCGGGGGCTGCATGCGCACGTCGGCGCCGTTCTGGGCCATGAACACCGCCACGCTGCGCTTCACCTCGCCGGCCAGCAGCGGGCTGTTCGACAGCGACCGCGCCAGCACGACCTGCTCGCCGCGGTAGAAGCACAGCTCGGCCCATTTCGCGCCGAGCGCCAGCACGACGTGGAACCCGTCGGGGGCGAGCGTTTCGCCGGCGGGGAGCGAGCGCACCACGGCCGGGCCGACGCCGAACGAGCGGGGCACGACGCCGAGCGCCTTCAGGCCGGCCTCGTCGCACAGCTTCTGCACGATCTGGGGCAGCTCGCGCTTGCTGATGACGGCGACGACCTGACGGTTCGACGCCGCGGCCGACTGCGGGACGTGGGCGTAGTCGATGATGGCCGTCTCCATCGGCTCGGTCATCTCCTTGCCGGCCTGGAAGCGGACGACGGCGGGCTCCTCGTGGACGGGGACCGCCGGGAAGCGGATGTCCTTGAAGATGACGCGTTCGCGGCCGACGCTGAACACCACCTGGGTGGCGGCGAGCTTGCTGTTCTTGAGGAACAGCTTGAGCGCGCGTCCGAGGTTGGCCGCCGAGGCCAGGGTGAGGGGCTCGCCGAGCGGGAACGAGACGGCCTTGTCGACCGTGAGGGTTCTGCGCGTGGACGAGCCGGCCACGATGTGGAACTGGTCCTGGTCCCAGTCGATCGCCAGTAGCTGCGCCAAGGTTGCCTCTCCTCGATATGTAGGCCGCGCTGAGGAGTCCGTTCGCGGGTCGCGTGGCGTTGGGGGTTGATTGCAAGCCCCAGGATGAGCGAAGCGATTCCTGGGGGTTCCGACCCCCACCAATCGCTTCGCTCATGGTGGGGCTTGAGGGGTGATCGCTGCCCCTACTTCTTCGTCGTCTCCAGGCCCTTGCCCAGCTCGGACAGGTCGCGCCAGGCGACGATGCGGGGGCGGCCGGCGTTGACGTCGATGACCGCTTCGACGCGGGCCGAGGGGCCTTTCTCGTCGAAGTAGCCGACGACCTGGACGCGGAAGACCTGGCTGCGGGTGGTGACGTACTTGTCGAGCTTGCGGAGCAGGTCGATGCGGAGGTTGGCCTCGGTCAGCAGCCACGCCGGGGTCTGGTAGATCTCGCTGGGGGAGTCGGCGGCGGAGGTCTTGGGACGGGCGGCCAGGATGTTCTGCAGGTCGGTGTCGGTCAGTTCGGGGAGGGTGGCGAGCACCTCCGGCGGCGCGGTGTTGATGTTGATGCGGGCGGGGATCTCGGTCTCCTCGAACAGCGTGGACGACTCGAACAGCTTGGGGAGCAGTTCGCGCTGCCCGTCGAGGTTGTTGAGGGGGCAGGGATAGAGGAGGGTCGTCTTCTTCCTCGTCGTGGGGTCGGTCTTGGAGATGCTGACCTGGGTGTTGACGAGGTCGAAGACCGATTTGAGCTTGGTGCTGCCGGAGCGGGTGAACTTCAGCTCGTAGTCGGCGAGGACGCCCGGCTTGGTGGAGGTGGTGCCGCTGCTGTCGCCGCTGGAGGAGAACCCCAGGGCTTTGGCGATGGAGGTGCCCAGGCTCTGGGTCTGGCCGGCGGCGTTGCTGGGGCCGTACTGGCGGTACATGACGAGGTACTTGGCCATGTCCTCGCCGATCGCCGGGCTGAGCTTGTTGTACATGTCCTCGAGGTCGGTGTTGTTGAGGTAGACGTACGAGACCCCTTCCGAGTCGCGGTTCGACTCGCGGCTGAAGACGGTGAGGAAGGCGGACCAGCCCCGGTCGAACCCGCCGTTGTCGGCCTCGTCGGCGTCCTGCACGCCGTTGCGGTTGAGGTCGCTGCCGAACAGCAGCTCCTTGGTGACGCCCTTGACGAGAAGCAGCTCCTCGATGCTGTCGAGCGGGCCGTTCTTGCAGCGGTAGGCGGGGGAGAGACCGCCGTAGTAGTCGCTTTCGGCGCCGCCGGTGCGGGGGGTGGTGTCGGAGTCGATCCAGTCGACGATGGCGTTGGCGACCTCGTCGGTCATGTTGGGGAGCTTCATCAGCATCGCGTGGGCGAGGTCGCCCGACGGGTCGAGCTTGAGGAGCGAGTTGAGGTTCATGCGGCCCCCCTCGTCGAGGACGCCGTAGCGGACGCCGCCGGGCAGGTCGCTGTCGCCGGGGTCGACGGGGGAGATGATGCTGAAGCGCCCCTTGTTGCGGCTGGCGGGGTCGCCCTGGACCTCGACGTCCTGGAAGGCGTCGGGGTTGTGCCAGGGGTTGCCGTTGAGGACGTTGGCGATGGAGTCGGGGCTGGCGAGGAGGGCGGCGGCGTAGTGGACGCCGGAGTCGGCGAGCGAGCGGGCCTGGGCGCTGCGGTGGGCGTTGACGGTGGCCTTGTGCTCGGAGAGCATGAGGTCGCCGTACTGGTAGGCGGCGAGCGACAGCATGACGACGACGATGAGGACGGCGAGCAGCACGACGCCGCGGCGGTGCGGCAGCGACTGGTTCCAGCGCTCGACCAACCGGGAGGCTGTCTTGGCAAGGATCATGGCAGCGCCGCCTTGGTTCAGGGGGAGGTCTGGGGAGTGAAGTTGTTGCCTGCAGGCAGGAACACGACATGGCGGTAGACGCGCGGGGCGAGGGGGGCGTCGGTCGAGCCGGGCACCGCCGGTCGGGCCACGGTCAGGGTGATGGCGATGGCGGCGGGGGGCCCGAGCGGCAGGCTTTCCTCGCCGGTGGCGGCGGTGCCGTCCCAGGCCGACTGCCAGCTGACGCCGTCGAAGAACTCGAACGAGATGGCGGTCACTTCGGGGGCGATGATGAGCCGGGCGGCGTCGGCGATGTCGGGGGGGAGCTGGTCGATGTCGCCGGAGGTGACGCGGGCGATCTCCTGGCGTGCGAGGCCCTGTCCCGGCCCGACGACCCCGCCGTTGCCGACCATCCAGTAGCTGATGCGGCGCAGGTCGCTTTCGATGCTGTTGGCGTCGAAGGAGGCGGTCATCGGGCCTTTCTGGATGGCGCGCGGCACACGGCTGGTGTACAGCGTCAGCTGGCTGGAGCTGCCCTGGACCCCCTGGTTGAAGAAGACGGTGTTGCTGGTGTCGGCCGGCATCGGGATCGGCGCGGGGGTGGCGGTGTCCGACGCAGGGGTCGTGGTGCTGGCGCCGCTGGTGTCCGCCGCAGGGTCGGTCTCGGCGGCCGGGGGATCGGGGAGAACGCGCGGATCGACGGCGCTGAGGTTGCTGGAGATGTCGTTGGCGATGCGGGCAAGGACGGCGCGGGCGATGGTGCCTTCCTCAAGGAGGTCGCGGCCGGCCTGTGCGTTCATGAACTGGGCGCTGACGGTTACGTAGAGGGCCGACAGCAGGAGGAAGCCGATGGCCATGGACAGCAGCATTTCGAGCAGGGTGAAGGCGGAGCGTCGGAGGCGGCGGTTGGCGTGCATGGTTAGTTCTTGCCTCCCGTGGCGCCGCCGGTGCGACCGCCGGTGTTGCCCGTGTTCCCGCCCGTGTTGCCCGTGCCTCCCGTGCGTCCGCCGGTGGTGGCTCCGGTGCCGCCCGTGTTGCCGGTGTTGCCGGTGTTGCCGGTGTTGCCGGTGTTGCCGGTGTTGCCGGTGGTTCCGGTGTTGCCGGTGTTGCCGGTGGTTCCGGTGGTTCCGCCGGTTTTGCCTCCGGTGGTTCCGCCGGTCTTGC